>CAJWHX010000094.1 GCA_913040875.1 uncultured Pseudomonadota bacterium
GCTGTCGACGATTTCGATGTGCGCTCTTTGTTCATCATGCTCGAGAAGTGACCCGCGGGATTGAACCAAAGTTCTTCAAGGACTTTTACTTTTCCTACAAAGCCTGCGACAAGTGGTCTACCCCCGAATCAAAAGACACTTCTGAGGAAGAAGTCGCTGAAACAACCAGTGAAGACATCATCGCTGCACTACCAGAGTATGTAGAAGACAACGATACTCAGAGCATCATTCAAGTTGCCCTCTTCCAGCACCTACACGACATGTGGCCCAAACGCGTACACTTTACTGAGCTGATGGATATTGCATCCGCCTTCAAAGGAGAGCCCCTTAGTGATACAGAAGTATTGAGTCTCGCTGAACTCTTCCAGACCCTCTACTTAAAAGAGGTCATTCACGCTCACCTCTACCGCCCTTCTGTCGCGAACAGCATCCCGACACACCCCCACCTCAACGGTGTGGCACGATATCAAGCCACCTACCAAGAGGTCATCAGCACCCAATTGCACGATATGGTTGTCGTACGAGATGAATGGGTACGAGAGATGGTGACACTGATGGATGGAACGCGTACCGTTGAAGAGATTGCCGAAGCTCTGTATGCAGTGATGACAACGGGTGACCTTCCCCCACTCGAATGCAAGAATGATGCTGGTGAGGAGATTGTTGGAAAGGATGGCATCCTTGAGGTACTGCGTACGAGGATGCTCGAGATTTTGGCGTCGTTTTTGGAGAATGGGGCATTGCTCTAGGCATCAGCGCTGACCCAGAATACTCAGCAATCTTTCTCTGAATATTGGAAAATCCGAGATGTTGTTGTGCCCGGCCCCTTCAACCGTATGTAGAGTAATCTTTTCAGACAATTCAGCCAACCTTACCGATGAGGTATAGGGAATGAGTTCGTCCTTTGTGCCGTGAAACAAGTGCACTGGATACTCGGTGTTCGCTATGTACTGATCAGTCGACAATTGATAGCGAATGAGGAACTTGGGGAGGAATGGATATATGCTCTTCACCAAATCAGGGAAGTTGTAATACGGCGTTTCCAACAGGAGTACCTTCGGTGGATGCATCTTCGCTAGCTTTGCCGCTACTCCAGAACCTATCGAGCGTCCGTAGATGATGAACTCTTTGCCTTCGTACCGCTCTAATGCAGCCTGATACAGGGCTTCGGCATCGGCGTGTAAGTCCGTCTCTGATTGAATCGAACCGGTTGACTTCCCATACCCTCGATAGTCGATGATCCAGAAGTCGTACGGTGCATACTGAAAGTCTTCATAGACGTAGGCCCAGGATGCCAAGTTCCCAGCATTCCCGTGCAGATAGAGCACCACCCCTTTGCTATCCGGTTTGGTGAACAAAATGGAGTTGATTTCTTCACCACCCGATTCTAGAGTGACTTCTTCAAAAGGAATGTTGAAGGTGTGCTTGTAGTCTTTGGGCAGCTTGGTTGGGAAGAAGATGATTTTCTCCTGCACAAAATAGAGCAGCAAAAACACTACGGCGACTAGAATAATAATTCCAAACAGCAGCTTCACCATCCATTGTATACCTACAATTTTCAACCTACACTCTCGATGCTTAACTCACAGTTGAATCTGGTTGAATACCGACTCAACCCAATCGATGAACGAGCACACCACCACGCAATTTCGGCTCAAACCAGGTACTCTTTGGAGGCATCAAACGATCGGCATCGGCAACAGCTAGCAGCTGGTCCATACCCGTCGCAAACATACAAAATGCCACGCCCCCTTTGGCGTCGACGGCTGCAGATAGTGCCTGAGGTCCGCGGATCCCACCCACAAACTTGATTCTATCGTTGGTTCGTGGATTTTCAATACCCAAAATCGGTGCCAACACGTTGTTCTGCAGAATCGAAGCGTCTAAACTTTCCACCACATCCTCTGACAAAATGCCAGTTTTCGGGGTGATCAAATGCCATGCACCGTCCAAATACATCGTCATCGTCTGACGTCTTGGGGGTTCTGGACTGTCGGATGGTGTGATGTCAAAACCTGCAGCCACTTTGGCGACAAACTCTTCTTGAGAGTGCCCGTTGAAATCTGCTACAACACGATTGTACGGCAAGACTTCAAGTTCCGAATCGGCAAATATACCGGCAAGGAAATACCCACTGGTTCCAGAACGCTCCCGCAATTTGGCGACACGAGAAGCCGCAGCAGAACGGTGGTGTCCATCGGCAATGTAGAGGGCTTCAACATCGGAAAAGGCACTTTGTATCGCCTCAACAAGTGCTGTATCCTTAATGACGGTGAGACTATGCGTCACCTCGTCTCCTGTTGTGACCGACCAGTCTGCGTCCAACCCTTTCGCTTGATTGATCGCCGCTTGTACAACGGCATACTGATCTCGATAGGTCAAGAACACCAGCCCAGTTTGAGCGCCTAAGATATCGATGTGATCTGTACGGTCCTGTTCTTTGACAGGTCGCGTCAGTTCATGCTTCTTGATGAGATTTTGATCGTACTCTTCGGTATCGCATAGCGCCATCAGCCCCGTTTGGGTACGCCCCTTCCAAGTTTGTGTGTATAGGTAAAAGCACGGTGTATCGTCTTGAACCAGCCAACCATCTTCGATGTATTTCAGAAGATTCTCACCCGCCTTCTCATAGGCTTCGCGGCCGTGTGAATCTGATCCTTCTGGCAAATCTACTTCTGAACGGGTCACTCGTAGGAAAGATTTTGGAATACGAGACACAATCTCCCGAGCCTCTGCTTCATCGAGGACATCATAGGGCGGTGCAATGATTTCAGATGCGAGTGCTGACTGGGGACGGACCCCACAAAATGGACGTAGGTTACTCATAATTTCTCCAAACACACTAAGGGTTTAAGATAAGCGAAATATTATTGATCTAGAGTCGCATTGGCAGTGAACTGGATTGTACACGGTGTGGGAAACTGATCATTGATATCAGAGCACGAGAGTGGAAAAGCATAATCGACTTCCAAACAGGTCAACGTCAAGGTGAACGTATTGGTTAACGACATTGTGTCGGCGAATACACCCGTCACCGCAGTATCAATCGTCATTTTAATATCCATATCGTTGCCAAAATCATCGGTGTACACCTTCTCAAACCACTGCTCTACTGAAGCGTTCTCACAAATGTATCCACCAGCATCTGGACTATCTGGATCCACCATTGTACAGGCAGTCCCAGCATCCATGGCATCGTCTGCCATCACTGTGAAACCACCTTCTGCTCCTGTAAGGTTAAATCCAACAGGGTCTGTCAATTCACCTTCAGTCGCAGAATCTAACTGACAGGTTGTCCCAGCCTCAATCAGTTCGCCTCCACTATACGTCCAATGTCCGTCCATCGGTGCAAACGGTGTGGGTGGCAAGTCTGTTTCGGCAGTCTCTGCTGTATCTACAGGTTCCGCTGCTGTTTCTTGCACACTGGTATCGGTGGTTTTATCGCCACAGGCGAGAATTGTCATCAACATTAACATTGGATCTCCATCGTTTATCGTTTATGTAAAACTATATCGAAATCATGGTGGAGTTTCTAGGAAAAATGTTGAGTTTAGCCATTCAACTTAAACGGTTCGTTATGAATACAGCAGTCTAAACGACAAAGAAGAATTACTTTCGTAATTCTTCTTGAACTGCAAGGGAGATTTAACAGGAGTTAAAACTCCCGATACAAAAGAATATGTAATAGTCTTTTAAAGGTACACGAACAACGGAACATTGTTCAAAATAGCCAGTATATACCATTTATTCCCAAGCAACATGCATGTCAAGACCATCAAAATGGTCTCTGTGTGCCTGTTCACTCGAAATCTCTTTGGCATAGAGGACAAATGGATCGTCTAAGGATGCGCTGTTCGAAATGTTGGGATGAGAGGACAATGCTTTGGGAATCACCATATTTGGATTCATCGACACACTCAAGCAACTCAGTTTTGTTAACGTGTGAACTTCTTGAGGAATGGTGGACAGGTAATTGTGATACAGGATCAACCGCTCCAGATTTGAAAACTCAAATATTTCGGCTGGCATCTCATTTAACCCGCACTCGACCAATTCTAAATACCAAATATCTTTTGGAACAAATCTCAGTAGAAGGGAAACCAACTCTGTTGACCACCCATTGAGGACCACCCGACCATCGACAAATATTTCTTCACAAGACGATCGAATATAGGAGGCACAGAGTTCACTCGGATAGTCCCGAAAATGCTTCAGCCACGCTGACAATCCCTGCAATGGAATCCGTAAGTACTCGATATATTCGGTGTCAGCATCTTCTACTGCCCCAGCATGCAACCTTAGAACCAACTCGGCCAATGTTGGAGAGATAAAGCCTGTAACAATCCGGTCCCATCTTTCCATCCAAGCAGATAAAAACTCGTTTCTCCAATCCAATGGTTCGCCATGCCATCCCCATGCCCAACAAGCACGCATGGCTACTTTGGATATGCCTTCGAAACCACATAGGTACTCCTCCAACACGTCCATGTCACAATACAAATCGAGATCTGAGATAAATTCGACTATATTCTCGTCTGTAAATGGCTTTGCCAAATACTCCTCTAAACGCTCCCAAGGGCACACCTCCAACACCTCTGAGACAGCGGGGTCAAGAGACTTCTGTTTATAATACTCCGTAGACAAATTTCGCTCTTTAAGTATGGATTCAATCTGACGAATGGCATCATTCGGAACATTGCGCAATCCAGCCCGAATCATCCGATCGAGCACCAAGTACCCTTCTTCGGACAAATCACCACACAGAGATTTCATGGTACGGTCTGAGAATGTGGAACTTGTGCCAGAAAACAAACAACCAAAGGGAATGCCTGCTTCTTTGGGATGCTTCAACAGATAATCAATACATTTATAGCGATTACCAGAGCAATTCATCGATAGTGGATAACCCAGTCCCAACAACAATCGTGTTTCGGCTGTATGACCTATCTGAAATCTAGAACTGTGATACAGATGTTCTGGTTCATCAAGCCAATCTCGATCGTATCGCTCACCTCGTTCTCGAGCATCTTGACGGTGATGATTGATCATTGAGTCAATCACATCATCGATATTACTCAACAGCTCCACCTCAATGTGGCTTGGAATGTTGCGTAAGGCTTTAAAAGCAGTTGATTGAACGTTCCAGACTTTGACGTTTTGCAGCTTAGGAAACGTCGAAAAGTCATATTGAATGTATTCCAACTGGGCTTCAATCAAGCGTTCTCTCAACGTACCGGCTTTCATAGTTGGATCAAACCGGAGATACAACTCAATCTCGGGAGCCGAACCCCAGGTATTTGAAAACAAGCTATGTTGCCAACGTATTTCGTCTATGTCGTGAACCGTATCCCAATTCAATGTCGGCTCATCATATGATAGGAATGGAAAATTACCATCGACACCATTGTGATTACAAGAACTGCCCTTCTTACATTGAATCTCTTTTGTAAAAGGTGATGTGGCGAGAAACATATCGACTTGATCACCACGCACCCCTGTGACTACCTTCAACTGAAAACTGGACTGTCCTGCAATTATAGACATGTCCATTTGTTCGTCGATTGTTGTTCTAGAACCAATGGTTGTCAACAAGCGACAAAACTTGTGGCACTCTGTATTTACATCTTCGGTGTTATCTGACACTTCGAAGACAAACTGAACATCGTAATTCAGATCAAAAATCAACGAATCAAATGTCCAGGATTCAATCCATTGTGCACCTGCAAAGTCAGACAAGTGAACACATTTGAACGCTTTAGAATACTTCAACGACATTGGTGTATGTTCTTCCGCTTCAGACCAGCTCACACCTTTCAAATTAATGACGCACTTCTCCAAGGGCAACAAATCCAACTTGGGATGTAGGCGATGGATATTGCGCACAGGTAAAACCCGTATCTGTTGCAACGGAAGGATATTCTCATCCTTTCCTTGATCGAGCAACCAACCAATCATGTCCCAAATCATTTGAGACTTGTCATCTATCTGACGTGGCAAGCGATTTTCTGTCCATGGATTGGGCAGGGAAAACATATCCAGTGCGATTTCAGGGGAACTAGGACCTATCGATCGCAGCAACTCAATTCCTTGATTGACGTCTTCTTCAGCACCGTTGAACAACTCGAGTATTTTTTGACTGTATGGATGGTACATTGTCTCCTCCCACTCATCACTTCATACTTAACTTTATATTGACCTAGTAACTAACATACAACATCAAGATACTACACCTCGACTAGGTGCTGCGCACAGGTAGGACGATTTGCGTATGCAAGTCGGACTACCTGTGTTCGACACTATCTTGTCGCGATTATCAACCATCGGATTGCGTAGGGAGATTTGGGTAGCCAAACAGACCTGCGCAATCCGATGGTTGATAATAAGGACAAGATAGTGGTTGTCTACCCTGACGGTTCATCAGGACTTTTGGTAAAACCAAAAAAGCCAGCGTGTTCAATCTACGATGTTTAATCAGCACTGTCAATCAAAGTAACCGATGTGTAACTTCCATAGCCAGTTGTTGTCGACATCTGACAAACTCAGTCCCCTTGCATGAACCTTTTTCAGATTTGGCAATGATTTCAAGATCTCTGGCAATTCGGTGAGTTTGGTAAAAGACACACTGATAATTTCTAACTCTGTCATTGTACTTAGACTTGTGGGCAGTTCCGTAATATTCAGGCCGTATAGCATCAGTCTTTTCAAATGAACAAATCGACCTAAATTCGGAGGCAGTTGTTTGAATGGAAAATTCACCACCTCCAAATGTTCTATATCCACAGGTAACATCGATAGAGCATTTGTCAGATCTGACAAAGACCAATTTTGCAGACCTGCATGATCAAATGTACACTTTTGGGTTTGATGAACTTCAAACCATTTGATGAGGTAAGCCCTCACGTTATCATACTGCTTGGCTCTTTCCAACCAAAACGGTAGCCACTTCAAGGACGTATCGACAAAGACCCCCAGTTTAAATAATGCCAATATGCGGCTGACCAACTCGCCTCTAGACTGACAAGTCTTATATGTGTCGGATTTTTGAATGCCTATCTGTACAGTTTGCGTGTAGAAGATCTCCTGTAAATATTCTGCAGACAATTCCCAAATGACTTTGTCAAACCAATATTGTTCTCCAGTCATCAATCCATGCGCATCTATTGGAATCAACACCCCTTGTGTAAACATCCACTGCACGATTGAGAGCATACTGGTATGTCCATTGGATGACGTCAATTTCGGCGTTACAAATGAGGATTGTTGCCACCATTTGAGTAACAACGTCAACTCATCTGGGTGATCTGCAACATACCCTAAAATGTGAATCGTGCGTTTGGCATCAAGTTGTAAACAATACATATGCCTATCGAGCAACCAACGAAGAAAAGAAATGGATTCTTTTGTCATGGCGTCTGTAAATACAGGTGGCGTCGATTGTAATCCTAGCCAGGTGTACACGCTGTCCCAACTCGAAGGTGTATCTACAGCATATCTAAGAACAAACGAAGGATTCAATCCGAGATCTTGCTGAGAGTGACGCCACACCAACATACGAAAGGATTGATCGTCTTGTATGATTTCAAACCATTTTCGAGGTTGGGTTGTCGATTTCACAGCTTGTTGCTCAACCATGTACTTATTGCAGTACCAAACCACAAACATTTCTTGGATTGGCGTACTCACCTGTTGAATCCACGTGATGATCTGTGATGTCCCGAACCACTCAAATATCATGCCCAACAATTGATCATACATCGGTAACGTATCGTGGGCTTTCAACATACGAGCAATATTCGTGGTTCCAACATGTGCAATTTTTAATGTACCCACCACATTTTGATGATAGCAACTCAACAGACTTTTGAGACAACCCACGGATACAAAATCTATTCCTGTGGTTGTTTGATGGTGTATCGAATCTAAAATCAAGGCAAACAACACGTCACGATGCTTACTGGGCACAAATGTGTAGGTTTGAATGTGCTGAATAAACCATTGAGCTCGAGTTAGATGGGATGACTTCACGAATGTGGGATCGGTGTACGTATACTTCTGATAACGCAGAAGCAGACCGTCATCGTCTGAATTGAGCCATTCGCTCCAAACTTCACTCATCGACCCCGATTCTATACGCGCCAAGCTCTTAACTGCATTGCGGCGTCTCAAATCTGACTGAATCTTAAATGGGTTTCGAATATTGAGTAACCCAATCTCTAGATTGCGATTGGATACTGTCACTGATACATTCGGGAATCGTGATTGAACATCTTCGATCTCGGTGTGACAATTGAACACGTGCAAACGATTCATATTGGGAAAACGGTTCAACTCATTGAGGTAAAACTCGTCGACTTTTACCGTTGTTACACGTTCATTTAAGGGAAGGGTAACATTCCCATCAAAGTGGACTTCTTGCCGAATTATCCGACCAAAGTCCTCTTCCATCCAGTGGAGCTGTCTGACTGGAGAAACGATGGACCAATCTACCTCTTCCAGTAATATGGAGAGTACCTGCGTTCCTATGATAATCGTTCTATCGAACGGGAAATACGTAAATATTTCATTTGGATCGACACCATCGTTCATGGTTGCAACCAACAATTCGGATGATGCCTTGACGGGGATACTGTTGAGATGGTCAGATAACCGCCAACCCACATCAAAGATCACCCGCTCTAGAGAAGGGAAGTCTATCCAAGGGAAATCCTGAATGCTGTCACATACAACAGAGACTACGCGGTGAGATAAAGGGCTCTCAATATCTGATGACAGTATAACCTTATTGTACTGTTGCCAATAAATATTCTCTATTGGATGAACCGTACTCCAATCCAGTGTTGGATTCAACTCCTGACATTGAAGGTGATTCAAGTTTGAATAGGTGTTCAAAATATGCTTGAGCGACAGTTTGTGTGCTACAGCCGTCAAAGCCAACATTGACACTTTATCAAAAGTGCCACTCAAAAACTGTTTGAGAACCCCTTCTATATGAGAGTACGTATGCTGTACACGAGAATACGAATTCTTCGGACTTGGAAATTGTTTATTGATGCTGGATCCAGAACCATTTAAGTGTATTTCAATTCGACCAACTGCAGGATCGATGATGTGCAACCGCTTACATAGCCACTTCGTAAGAAGATTGAGATGTGATTCACTGTATGGAATCTCCACGGTGTACAATGTCAACTTTGGTGCATTCTTCAGCCATCCCGCAGCCTGCTGACTGGATACATACTGCAGAGAAAATGTTGTGTTTACAAGTCTAGACAAGGAACGGTGCAAAACAATTCCATCGCTCAGTCGTATATCTTGAATCTGTAACAGTTTTTTATCTAATTCCGGGTCACGGGCCTGTAACATCCAATCCAACAGATCAAAGATGAACTGTGGGGTTGCGATAGAACTGCGTACTTTGCATGTAGAAAAGGGATTGCTCAAGTCGGAAAAGAACTTTGCACACAACATAGGCTGGATAGGACCCAATGTACGAAGCAGTTCAAGCGCTTGATTTTGATCTTCTGTCTTATGAGATTGAAATAATGTAAGTATTTTTTGAGCGTGGGTGGGCATTTTTCTTCCAAAATCAGATTTATTTCAATGTATCACTCACAAAATTTGACACAAAAAAAATAAAAATAAGCACAAACCCAAACAGGAATGTGCCTTTTTATTAAAAAATTCAGAAGAATTCTGAATTTCCCGATCGAGAAAGTGAAGATCGGGAAAGGTACTGATCACGGAGGACCCCCGTATCAACTATCTATACCATATAACCCTTTAGATTGCCAAGTTCTATTCATCAAAGAACTGACAGCTCTTTGAAATATAGTTGTAGTTATACAATTGCTGCGGACATTTCAGAGACCATATATGAGATGTTCTCCCCCTTTTCCATTGAATGCATCCACAATAAAATAAAGCACAAACCCAAACAGGAATGTGCTTATTTAGAAGAAATTTCGGCAGAAATGTCCCGATCGCACGTAGCACGGGTGCGAAGTGATTTAC
>CAJWHX010000095.1 GCA_913040875.1 uncultured Pseudomonadota bacterium
GATTCACCAGAGCCACTGGAACCATCCACCCAAACTTTGGCACCTTCACAGTGCACCCATTCAGATGCATCTCCAACATATTGTTCCATCAATTGGAGGTCCCCAGTCGTAAAGATGGGGATGTAGTAGGCTACACGAAACTGTAAGTCGTCAATCGCGTGGTAGAGTTCTGGAAAGGATAGATTGACTCCTGGGACAGCCAATATCTCTGAAACGCTGGTGATGCCTGCAGCATGGAACATTGAGACCTGTTCTTCTAGATTGGCTGCAATTTGAGCGTCCGTAAATTGGGATACCATGAGTGGAGAGATGAGTTCAATGGCTCCTTCTTGGAGAAAACCCGTTGGCTCACCAGACTCATCCGTGTGAACGATTCCACCTGTTGGAGGTACAGTGTCTGAAGTGATTCCAGCAAGTTCCATCGCTTTGGTGTTGACCAACAGGCTGTGCCCAGCAGAGTCAAACAACGCAACAGGATAGTCTGCAGATACTTCATCTAATATCACTCCATTTGGATTGTCGATGGTACTTTTTATCCATCCATACCCAACGATCCATGGAAGGTCTGGTTCTGTTTCCACATAGTTGGCCAGCTTCGCTTTGATGCTGCTCATTGTTGATGTCCCGACTAGGAGAAGTTTGTCCGAGACAAAGGAGCCGGCGAGTAGATGTGTGTGTGCATCGTGGAAACTGGGTAGCACCACTCTACCATTCAGATCGATTTCTCGCGTGAACACAGCGGTCTCGTTTGGCGGTTCAATAACGATGCCTTCGTGTATGTACAGTGTGTCGATAGACTCCGACCCCGTTAGAATAGTTCCATTGTATAAGACCGTATCAATGGTGACGGATTGCGGTTTGTCTGCTGTGCAGGAAAGGCAAAGAGATAGCAGAACGGTTTTGGGTATGGTTTGGTATTGCATAAAGACTTGGCAACTAAGGTGTGTTTGGTTATAGTATATCCACTCTGCACCCGTGGCTCAATTGGATAGAGCATCGGACTTCGGATCCGAGGGTTGGGGGTTCGAATCCCTCCGGGTGTACATTTATTGAAAAGGTCGTTGTTTGTTGAACAACGACCTTTTTCTACTTTTGGGCGAAGTGGTACTGTCTGTTAACATAGGAACCCTTACCTCACTGATACCCAACCCCAATAGGATTCATCGAGACAATTAAGAGGTCCTCATTTTCTCTACGGACTTCTAGAGTGTCAAATGTAGCGAATGATGTGGGTTCAAACCGGTTTGGTACACGCTTCGTGAGATGAAGCATCCTGTTCATTGGACTTTCCTTGAAAATTAACCTGTGCTGCGCTAGATAGACTCAACATGTTTTTTTATATTTAAAGGAGTGACTGATGAATCGCCAAGACAGATTTGATGGACTCGCAGACCGAAATGACTCGGTATTGAGTGGGAATCCAAAAGCCATTGCCAAGCATCATGATGCCGGTAAACTAACCGCTAGAGAAAGAATAGATCAATTGTTGGACGCTGGTTCATTTCAAGAGTTGGACCGATTTCGCCGACACGACTGTCATGATTTTGGGATGGATAAGAAGCGTCCTTTGGGGGACTCCGTTGTCACAGGCTTCGGCAATATTGACGGTCGATTGGTGTATGTGTTTGCTCACGACTTCACCGTCGTCGGTGGTTCTCTCTCTAAGGTTCATGCCCAGAAAGTTTGTAAAGTCATGGATTTGGCAGCTCGAAATGGGGCGCCCATTATTGGCTTGAATGATTCAGGTGGTGCTCGGATTCAAGAAGGAGTCGCTTCTCTTGGTGGATATGCGGATATCTTCTTGCGCAATGTGACATCTTCTGGGCTGGTCCCACAGTTTTCCTTAATTATGGGCCCATGTGCTGGTGGCGCCGTATATTCACCAGCCTTAACTGACTTTATCATCATGGTTCAAAAAACTTCGTACATGTTCATTACGGGGCCAGATGTCATTAAAACGGTGACCAATGAAGATGTAACCAAAGAAGAGTTGGGTGGTGCAGATACCCATCATTCGCTGTCGGGAGTAGCCCATTTCTCTGTACCAGATGACGAAGCCGCACTTGCCTTGATGAGAGAGTTGATGTCGTTTGTTCCCCAGAACAATTTAGAGGAAACTCCTGCACTCACCACCAGTGATTCTGGAGAGAGAGTCTGTAGCGAGTTGGATACATTGGTCCCAGATTCAGCCAACCAGCCCTATGACGTTAAAGATGTCATCACCAGTGTTGCAGATGATGGGTATTTCTTAGAAGTTCAACAAGATTATGCCCAAAACATTGTCATTGGGTTCATGCGTATAGATGGTCGTTCCATTGGGGTTGTGGCCAACCAACCGATGTTCAATGCCGGTGTGTTGGATATCAATGCTTCCGTAAAGGGCGCCCGTTTCGTTCGATTCTGTGATGCCTTCAATATTCCATTGTGGGTGATTGAAGATGTGCCTGGTTTCCTACCAGGGAAAGACCAAGAGCATGGTGGTATCATCCGGCACGGAGCAAAGCTGTTGTTTGCCTTTGCTGAGGCAACCGTCCCTAAGGTGACCTTGATCACTCGTAAAGCATACGGCGGTGCCTACTGCGTTATGAACTCTAAGCACATCCGTGCAGACCTCAATTTCGCGTGGCCCACTGCAGAAATCGCTGTGATGGGTGGTGAAGGCGCAGTCAACATCATTTATAGAAAAGAGTTGACGGCTTCAGCAAATCCTGAGGCAACCCGTCAAGAGAGACTCTCTGAGTATCAAGACCAGTTCTTATCCCCATATTTAGCCGCGGACTTGGGATATGTAGACGCTGTGATTTATCCTAGAGAAACGAGACAGGTGCTGTCTAAGGCATTTGGCTCTCTCAGCAACAAGCGAGACCGTAATCCATCCAAAAAGCACAGTAACTTGCCTCTGTAATCCCTTTTGATTTGACTAAAAGGTGTGATTGAGATAAGTTGCTGGGGTTAATCACTTAGTTATTTTATTTCAAATATTTGGAGTTTCGAATGGTTCGTATTCGTTTAGCCCGTTTGGGTCGTAAAAGACGTCCTTTTTATCGTGTTGTAGTTGCTGATTCACGTTCCCCACGTGACGGTCGTTTTATTGAAATTGTAGGTACTTACAATCCAATGACAGATCCATCAACTGTAGAGCTGAAAATGGATGCCATCAAGAAGTGGCAAGGCGAAGGGGCGCAAGCTTCTGAACGTGTAGAAAAGTTGATCAAGCAGTTCGAGGCAACGAATGACTGAAGCAGAACGCGTAGAGAATGCGCTTCAACACTTGCTTTTGCCATTGTTGACACACAAAGACTCCTTTGCACTCAATATCATTGAAGGGAAGTCCGTTGTTTTGGTTGAACTTACCCTAAACAGTGAAGATTGCTCTTATTTAAATGATGGAGAGAATTCTTTGTTCCAAGCGATCCAAAGATTGGTTTCTGTAGTTGGAAAAGAACGCAAACTATCGTTGGACTTGATTGAAGCACAGCAAGGCGAATAAGTTTTAGCAAGATGCAAAGTTCATCCGTTGAGTTTCACAAGAGAACCCCAGAAGGCTACCTAAGATTGGGAAGCGTTTCTGGGGTCTTTGGTTTTAAGGGGGAAGCGAAGTTTTTCCTGTACAATCCCAAAACAGATTTGTTTGGGCAGTGGTTGACCGTTTTCATTTTGGCAGAGAAGTCCGTAGGCCAATCTGTCGAGGTGTACTTGAGAAAGGGCTCTGGAAAGCGAGTCGTTGGTCAGGTCAAAGAGAATGGAGAGATCATTCAAGACGAGAAGCGTATTCGTCAGCTAATGGGAACGGAACTACTGCTTCGTGAACAGGACTTACCTTCATTGGGAGAGGAAGAGTTTTATCATCATCAGCTGCTTGGATTGCCGGTGGAAGATGAAGCCGGGACTCATATTGGTACCGTGATTGAGATTACTCAAGGAGTCGTGGACGTCTTTACGATTCGTCGCAAGGGGTCCAAAGAGCTTTTGTATATCCCTTTTACCAAGCAACATGTGCTGATTACGACCTTGGAGAGGATGGTCATTAAAAGCTATGATGTGTCAAAAGAGTCGGATTAATTGTGAAAATCGATATCATTACTCTACATCCAGATATGTTTGGTCCTTTACAGAGCAGCATCATCGGCCGAGCTCAAGAAAATGGCATCGTGGATATTAATCTGATTAATCTTCGCGATTTTGGTTTGGGACGCTATCGTCAGGTGGATGATACTCCGTACGGCGGCGGCGCTGGGATGGTTCTGCGCGCAGATGTTATAAAAGCAGCCGTTGATTCAGTTCGAACGAAGGATTCAAGAGTTCTTTTGATGGATCCGATTGGTGTACCGTTTAAGCAGTCCAAGGCACAGTCACTCACGATGGAAGACCATCTGATTTTCATTTGTGGCCACTACGAAGGGGTGGACGCTCGGATTCGAGACACGGTGACAGACGAGTTGATTTCAATTGGGGATTTTATTTTGACCGGTGGAGAATTGGCGACGATGGTAGTTGTCGATTCAGTAGTCAGACTCATTCCCGAAGTACTTGGGAATCATGAGTCACTGTCGGAAGAATCATTCAACAATGATTTGCTCGAAGCACCTGTGTACACAAGACCATCTGAATTCATGGGAATAACGGTTCCGGATATTTTGTTGAGTGGTCACCACAAGAAAATTGAAGAGTATCGAAACGCCGAATCCATTCGTTTGACAGAGAAGCATCGACCGGATTTGCTGAAGAATTCTTGACACGATGCTGTAGACGAGATAGTTAGGGTATCATATTGAGCCAAACTGAGTTTGGTTCCCAATTTACCTTGAGGAAATCATGACAACAATCGCAGAAATTGAGAAAGAATTGGTTGCTGAGTTCAACGCGAATTCCAAACTTGAATGCCCCCGCATTGGTGACCGCGTCGCCGTTAAATTTGAAATCGCTGATGGCGATAAATCTCGTGTAAAGACCTTTGAAGGTTTGGTCATCGCTATTAAAAATGGTGGAAACCGAGTCACATTTACTGTTCGCAAAGAATCTTTGGGTACTGGTGTTGAGCGTATCTTCCCATTGCATTCACCATACTTAAAAGACATCATTGTGAAGAAGCATCACAAAGTTCGTCGTGCAAAGTTGTACTATCAACGCAACTTGAGTGGAAAGAAGGCGCGTCTCAAGCAGATTTTCAGAAAGTAAACCGATTCATCGGGTTCAGACAAAACAGCGATTCGTCGCTGTTTTTTGTTTTTTAGCCTAGGTTTGGTGTCGAGTGTGCAAATGATGAATGACAACAGTTGAATTAAATGAGCCCGAACATAGATAGAATCAAACTGAATCGGTGAGGGTGAACTGTCTAGAGAAATTGGAAATCAATACGAGAGACTCGCTCTGCAATACTTTGAATCCATCGGATTGATCTTTATGGCGTCCAATGTTGTGGTGAACGGAGGAGAGGTGGATTTGTTAATGCAATCTGAAGTTGACATAGAAGGCGAACTGAGGATCGGAGAGCTGTGCATTATCGAAGTGAAAGGCCGTACAGTCAAGTCGGATTGGAACGATGAGGTTGTTTCGCCGAGAAAAGCAAAACGGTGGAGGGTAGCGGCTCAACATGTGCTTTGGCGTTTGGAGGATGGAGAATGGAATACTCCTTTGGCTATGACGGGAATTCAGTTTGTTTTGGTACGCATCGAAGATCATATGGTGGAAGTGAACTGGCATGCCATGGATTTGGATTTGGGATAAAGATCATTGGGAGGGCTGATGCTGTACATTGTTGCAACACCAATTGGCAATATTAGAGATGCGTCTGAACGGATGAGAACCGTTCTGGGTTCGGTCGACTTTATTTTATGTGAGGACACTCGAAGAAGTAAAAAACTTCTCCAAATGCTGAATATTGAGGTGCCTCATCTGATTTCTTGTCATGCCCATAATGAACAGGCCCGTGTTGAAAAGGCGATGTCTGAGTTGCAGTCCGGAAAGATTGGAGCCTACATTTCGGATGCAGGTATGCCGGCAATATCTGATCCTGGGATGCGGATGGTTCAGGCTGCACATCAGATGAATATACCGGTGGTACCGATTGCGGGTCCGTCAGCTGTGAGTACCGCGATTGCCGCGAGTGGATTTGAAACGCCACCATATCACTTTCTGGGGTTTCCACCACGTAAATCCAAAGCCTTGCACCAGTGGCTGATTCAAGTCAGTCAGTTTGATGGGGTCTTGGTCCTGTTTGAGGCTGGGAATCGATTTGGGGGACTGGTGAGTGCACTCCAAGGTACGATGTCGGATAGAGAGATGTGCCTGTGTAGAGAGTTAACGAAAACACACGAAGAGATTGTGCGCAAACCGATTGGAGAGTTTGATGCGACAAATGTACTGGGTGAGGTCACACTGGTCATTGGACCTGGGATGGCACTGAAAACATCCGAGCAAAGTCAGAAGGGGATAAAAAACGTTGCCCAGTTACTTGGTGCAGAATGGGGGATGTCCAAACGAGATGCCTACAATCTATTGATGACCATTAAACCGGAGGAGCCATGATTTGGAGCATGGTATTTGGGTGCACAGAGTTTCAATCGTTGGTGATGTCCGTATGGCCAATTGATTATACGGCACCGGCTGTGGAGGCTGGCATCGCCGAGTCAACGGTGACAGTGTCTCCCGTGTTGTCTAACGTGCCACAGATCACTGATGTGGCATTTATTCAGAACGCTCCGGATACACTCTTGTTGACCCAAAAGGAAGGGGCTCTCGTGTGGGCGAATCTTGGTACCAAAAAAATGACGACCGTCCACACATTTGATGTTCGTACAGCCTCAGAACAAGGCTTACTGAGTGTAGCGATCCATCCAAGATTTACTGAAAATGGCTTGATATACCTCCATCGAACCCCAAATGATGGAGCTGCACGAACCGAAATCGCTGAGTATAAATACGATATATCCGAACAGACGATTGAACAAACACGAATACTGTTTGTCACTGAGCAGCCCTTTCCAAATCACAATGGCGGCGCCATTCGATTTGGTTCAGATGGCCATTTGTATGTTGGACTTGGAGACGGGGGATGGCGGAACGATCCAAAGGCGAATGGCCAAGACTTCAGTTCTCCATTGGGTGCGATTATTCGGTTAAACGTAGATGCTGAAACCATCATTCCATCAGACAACCCCTTTGTAGGTGTGCAAACTCATCCGAATGTTAAAGGCGATGCTCAGAACGATTTACTATGGATCACCGGTCTTAGAAACCCATGGAAGTTTTCAGTGCTTCCAGATGGTACAGTCATAATTGCCGATGTCGGCCAAAATGCGGTTGAAGAAATCTCCATCGCCAAAAGGGGCGACAATCTAGGGTGGAACGTTTGGGAAGGAAATGAATGTTTGGAGAAGAACTGTCAGCAAGAAGATGCTCAGGGAAAGTCTTTTGTATTCCCAGTTCATACGTATCCTCATTCTGAAGGACAAAGCATCACTGGTGGGATGGTATTGTCTGGAGAGCATTCACATCAAGGGCAGTATATGTTTGGTGATTTTGTGACTGGTAAGGTGTGGTTACTCTCCGATTGGGACACAACCCCTCGTGTAGAGCTGTTGACTCAACTGGGATTTAATATCTCCACGTTTGCCCAGGATTTTAGCGGGGGAGCATACGTGGCGGATTTTGGTCCGGGGGTCTTGTATCGATTTGAGTTTCCGAAATGATGCTGATATGGTGGGTTTGGACTCTGGTCTGCCTTTTTGTCGTTATTGTTGATGTCATTCGCATTTTGGCTCCGCTAAAACGTTGGTTTTTCATAGCACTGAGCATGCTGACTGTCCGTCTTGTATATTTGCCGTTGGATTCTCAAGATGTTGTTGGGCATTCAGCTCAATATTTAGATGTATTTCACGGTCAATCCCCAACCGTTGGAGACTCTACATTTTATCCGGCTCTCCAAATCGTTTGGTTTCTGTTTGGTAAAGTGTCTTTTGGATTGATGGAACCTAGACTGCTCAGTGCATTTTTAGGCGTCGTATCCATTTGGTTGCTCTCTGTTCGAATGAAGTCGTTTGGTTCATCCGACAAACCAATGGTCCATTGGCTACCAATGGTGTGGTTGTTCTTGTTACCAGAGCACATCTTTTGGTCTCATTCGATGTACAATGTGGTGTTTCCATTTGTGCTGTTAGCGCTATCTGTCCGGTCTGCTCAGATGAAACACTGGTACATTTTGAGCGCCGCTATGGCGCTGTCGGTGGCCTGCCGTATGGAAACGGTGTTGTTTTGGGGTATGCTGCTCTTTTATCTTCCGATTTGGAATTGGCGTGTGATGCTGCAAGTTACCCTAGGAACCATCATATCCCTATTGCTTTTGTCCTCTATGCAGATCCCTGGTGATGGCGAGTATTGGGACTCCATTGCCCACAATTGGTGGTTCGTCACATACTACACGCCCTATGCCATCGCACTGGTTGTTGCTGCACTGACAGTAAACCGACAACATTGGTCCCTCTTTGGATGGTGTGTTCTATGGTTGCTTGGACACCATATTGCCTTGAGTACCTTCAATGACTTTTCCAGTCGTCACGTTTTGGTGGTCGCAATTGCTGTGATGATTGTATGGTCTGATATTCTTGGAGAGCAAACCCGCAAATGGGCTCGATATTTACTGATAGTCGGGATTGTATTTAATGGGGTGCAGCTCTGGTCAAAGAGGGGACAGTTACTCCTTGATGAGTCTAAGTTTCAAGAGTCTATTCAATCTGTATCTTCGACTGGAATCCCAAATTTGACTTTGCAACAAGCTCAAAGTCGTGGCTGTGCCTGGATTGTGGAAATGGAGCCAATATCTCTGCATCCAACTCAACCGGTTCGTTCTCATTTTAATTTACTCAATCCTCTAGAGGTCAGCGGGCTGATGATGGAGTATGGGTGTATTGACTGGTGTTATACCATTCAAGATTGGGGGTGGACTGAATTGGGGGTCCAAGATAGAGCTGAACGGATAGAACAAATGTATGAGTGGTTACCCGTGGCAACGGTTCGTGAAGCAGATTCGGTTTGTTTATTGCGTTCGATGGTCACAGATGTCGACTCTCTAGATATGAATATTGAACACGTCCATTAACTGTCCGGAATTCTGATGATTGTCGTTTTTATGTTACGATCGTTGTATTCATTGGAGGGTAAGTGAATTACAGTTCGGGTCCGATAATCCCATACACCATTCAAAAATCAGAATTTACCATGATCAAGTACATTGAGCGTAGTTTACTTGGAACGTCGCTGTGGTTCGATTGGGTTGTTCTGAAGTCTTTGATGCTTTCCTGTACATCGATTGTGGTTGAAAGAACTGGAGTAACCGCTAGACGAGCGCATCATATGATTTGGAATGCCTTTGTTGCAGCCGTGGATGGAGATGATCGATCTCCCGTTGTGCATGAGGTTCAAATGGTGCTGCACTCTATTCCACCAGATATTCGTCCCATATTTATTGGTCGTACGATGATTGCAGCAGACATTCACAAGGGCAGTACTGTAAAGGTTGCCGAATCAAACTTTCAAGAGTGGCTACAGAGAGATGGCAACAACATCTTTGGTGGATACCGTTTGCTGAGTGATTTCACAACTGAGACGATATCGTAAGGCCTGTTGTGGGACAGATGTAGACAGATGTATAGAGCATCAGAGCATAGGGTATAGAGTGTTGAGTCTCACCAATCTCCAACGATTCCAAATGGTCCAAAGATACCGTCAATACCCGTTCCGCTGATTAGCATGTGGTCTTCGAGATAGCCTGTCGAATCCATAGAGATCTCTCGAATGCCGTTGTATTGACCGATGTAGACGTTACCATTGTGTGGAACGATAGAAAAGGGAAGTTGACTGGAGTAACTCAGAGTGAGC
>CAJWHX010000096.1 GCA_913040875.1 uncultured Pseudomonadota bacterium
AATAAGATCTGTCTGATGGGTGTCTTACCTAAGTTAAAAGTCGGGCGCAAGCGTAAATGCAATCATCTGCTGGTTTCGAGTGAACCGATTGGCGGTGACGATATTTGGGAAGAAGTACCAGAAGGGGCTTTGATTGCACTCGAGAATAATTTTGAATTCAGTGTTCACGGACCACCAAGTCCCTTTTGGGTCACGTGGCCAGATTGCGTGACGGTTCCTCAGCCGCGTGACAATATCGTTCCTGCACTTCAACACTGGGTTTAGGTCTTGATATGGTGGGTACGGTTTGTACCACAATTAAAGTATGCTTGGGCCGACCAGAGTACTGGAGTCTTCACAAAGCACGATTGGAATATTTTGCCGCTATTTTGAATCGATCGATCGATACAGTAAGACTGGATAGAGAAATTAAACGGTTGTGCAGCATGTTAAGTCATGGTGTTATTCGGATAGAATTCGACAGCAATGGGCCGTTAAGGTTCACCTCGCGAACACTTCCATTGAATCATTCGTTGAATTGGTGTGTTGCTTACAGTGCTCGGACACGCTCCCAAGCAGCAATAAAATGGTTCGATCGATCGAACTGGAATGCTCGCAAAAAACAGTCCAACGTAGATGTTCTTCTGTTGCTTGATGAGCACAGTCGATATCTGGAATGTTGTATAGGGAATATTTTTGTGTATCGTCCCCGTGAACAACAATGGTACACACCTCCAGTATCCCTTCCATTGTTGCCCGGAATTATGAGGAGTGTTTTATTGTCCAATGCACTGTCATTGGGAGTGGGTATCGTTGAGGAAAGCCTGAAGTATGAGCAGACAGATGAACTATGGATGAGCAATGCCCTCAGGGGACTGTGTCCTTTAAACGGAAGTAGAGATATCCCATCATGGACCTGTGTTGAATCTGATGGCGTGAATGAAGCACGAGCGTTGGAGCACTTTAGGCAGGCTCTCAGACATCTGTAAAGAACACACATCTCTTCGAATATTTTACGTGGGACCTCTTGTTTATACCGAATTTGCGTTTACAGTTATACGTCCACCTTTTTGCAATTTTGAGGAGTATTATGTCGGATATTCGTATCTTGCCATTGGTTCCACTGAAGAATACAGTCATTTTTCCCATACTCGCTTATCCCGTAAAGTTGATACAACAGCGTACGGTAATGGCTGTAGATGCGGCCCTTGGCAGTGATGGCGAACTGGCTGTGTTTACTTTGAAAGATGCAGAAGTTGATAGACCCATTCTAGAAGAGTTGTTTGATATTGGTTCAATGGTTCGAATCGTAAAGAATGTTCGATTGCCTCAAGGTGAACGCTCAGTCATTTTAGAAGGAGAGAGTCGTGTGCGTCTGCTTGAGGTCTTTGAACAAGATGGCGTTCTTCTAGGGAAGGTAGAAGTCATTGAGGCTGAAGAGGAAGAAGGCGTGTTGTTTGAGAAGCGGAATGAACTTCGACGTTTGGCGGAACAGGTTCTGGCAGATGCACCAACAGGCTCTGCAGAAGTTGGTTTTTTACTCCGTAAGGCTTCGGGAGATTCAAGTCGATTAACAGATATCATAGCGCTACAGTTGGGCTTGTCGATGCTTGAGAAGCAAGAGGTGTTGAGTACCCTTGATTTGTCTGAACGCATTGATTTGTTGATGGGCATTCTTAGTAAGGAACAACAGCTCCTGTCAATTAAAGACAAGATTGAGAATAAAGTTCGTGGGGATTTGGATAAGGCTCAGCGAGACTTCTTCTTGAGAGAGCAAATGAAAGCCATTCAAATGGAGCTCGAAGACTCTGGTGATGAAGATGAGATAGAGGCTCTCAAACTAAAAGTGGTGAATGCAAATATGCCCAAAGAGGCTGAGAAGATAGCCCTCAGAGAGATCGTTCGATTGGGCAGGATGAATGCTTCTTCTGCTGAATATACGGTTGCTCGGACATACATTGATTGGCTGGTGGATGTACCTTGGAGTGTATCGTCTGAAGATCGACTGAATGTGAAAGAGGCCAAAAAAATCCTGGATGCTGATCACTTTGGTTTGGAGAAGGTCAAGAAACGCATCATTGAGTTCTTGGCAGTTCGAAAATTGAAAGAGGACTTGAAAGGACCCATCGTTTGTCTGGTTGGCCCACCTGGTGTGGGGAAGACATCCTTGGCGAAATCTGTGGCCCGTGCTTTGGGGCGAGAGATGGTTCGAATGTCATTGGGTGGTATGCGCGACGAGTCAGAAATTCGTGGTCATCGCAGAACGTATATCGGATCAATGCCCGGAAAGATCATTAAGTTGTTGAAGCGCGCTGGCACCAACAATCCGGTATTTGTCCTTGATGAGATTGACAAACTTGGGGCGAATCATCGCGGAGATCCATCTTCAGCACTGTTGGAAGTACTCGATCCGGAGCAAAATGACACCTTTGTTGATCATTATCTGGATGTTCCCTTTGACCTCAGCAAGATCCTGTTTATTGCAACGGCGAATCAAGCATCCAGTATTCCAGGTCCACTTCGAGACAGAATGGAAGTGATCGACGTCTCAAGTTACACGCTAAACGAGAAGGTGGAAATCGCCAAGCAATACATCATTCCAGAGCAACTTGAAGAACACGGCGTATCTTCTGATGACGTATTCTTTCCCGATGAAGGGTTGAGATTCCTGATTGAGTCCTACACTCGTGAATCTGGTGTGCGTAGTTTGAAGAGAGAGATCGGTGCCCTCTGTAGAAATGTTGCGACCGATCTGGCGATGGAGGAGCCCGTACAGCATCCGGAGATGAATTCAGAATCGGTGACTGCGATTAGAGGTCCGATCAAGTTTTTCAATGATGTTGCAGAGAGAGACGGTATCCCAGGTGTTGTGACGGGACTTGCGTGGACTGCTGTAGGTGGAGATATACTCTTTATAGAAGCTGCAAAGATGCCGGGTAAGGGAGGATTGAAACTGTCTGGGTCCTTAGGGGACGTAATGAAAGAGTCCTCGTCTGTGGCGTTGTCCTTTTTGCGATCGATATCTGAACAGCTGGACATCAATCCAGAGGTCTTTGACAAGACCGATATTCACATCCACGTTCCATCGGGAGCCATTCCCAAGGATGGACCATCTGCTGGTGTTACGATGTTGACAGCACTGACGTCGCTACTGATCAACAAGCCTGTGCCTGCCAATATTGCGATGACGGGTGAAGTGACACTGCGTGGGTCTGTATTGCCAGTCGGAGGCATTAAAGAGAAGGTGATTGCTGCCCATCGAGCAGGGATTCGCACTGTATTGCTGCCCGATAAGAATCGAAAAGATGTTCCAGATATTCCAGAGACAATTCTCGCTGATATCTCAATTGAGTATTGTGAAACCCTATCTGATGTATTGAAACTTGCACTCGGGATTGAGACAACGTTATGATCAAGTCCATAGACTGTACATTTAGTTGAGGCTCGTTATGACACATCCATTACCAGGTATTGGAAAAGTATTGGTGGCTAACCGCGGAGAGATTGCCCTTCGCGTAATGAGAGCCTGCCGTGAATTGGGGATAGAAACCGTTGCTGTGTATTCAGACATCGATTCCCGAGCACCACACGTGCGATATGCAGATGAGGCCTATCACATTGGTGGGGCGGTTAGTGCTGAGTCCTATCTAGTCGCTGAAAAGATATTGAGCGTCGCCAAAGATTCTGGGGCAGACGCCATTCACCCAGGGTACGGATTCTTATCTGAAAATGCAGTGTTTGCTCAGCAGGTTCAGGATGCTGGCCTCATTTGGGTTGGTCCAAATCCGTATGCGATTACCGTTATGGGATCGAAAACGGAATCTAGACAAAAGATGGAAGCCGCAGGTGTACCTACCGTCCCAGGGCACTCTATTGCCATTCCCACCCCAGAAGACGCTCTAGTGATTGCTGAGGGCATTGGGTACCCCATCATGCTGAAAGCGGCTGCAGGTGGCGGTGGAAAAGGAATGCGAGAAGTGACCTGTGCAGAAGACTTGCCCGAAGCCTTTCGTAGAGCCCATTCAGAGGCGGTCAACGCGTTCGGAAATGGGGAGATCTACATGGAGAAACGTGTCGTCAAACCTAGGCACGTTGAAGTCCAAGTGATGGCGGACACCCATGGCAATGTCATTCATGTGTTTGAGCGAGATTGTTCCATTCAGCGTAGACATCAAAAGGTGGTTGAAGAAGCTCCGTGCCCTGTGATTCGTCCCGAAGTCCGTGAAGCCATGACACAGGTCGCTGTGCAAGCCGCACGTGCTGTGGATTATGTTGGTGCTGGGACCGTTGAGTTTTTATTGGGGAGTGACCAGTCGTTTTACTTCTTGGAGATGAACACTCGTTTGCAGGTAGAGCATCCGATTAGTGAAATGATCACGGGGCTTGATTTGGTACACGAACAACTTCGAGTGGCTGCAGGTCTTCCATTGTCCGTCACTCAAGAGGACCTTCAGATTCATGGTCATTCAATTGAATGCCGTGTGTATGCCGAAGATGCTGCCAACAATTGGTCTCCATCACCTGGAAAGGTTGTGCAATACTCTGAACCTTCCGGCGCTTGGGTGCGAGTCGATTCCGGTGTGCTAGAGGGTGATGATGTCAGTGTGTATTACGATCCAATGATAGCAAAGTTGATCGTGTGGGGGCGAGATAGAGATGCAGCCATTGGCCGGTTGGTTAGAGCACTCAGTGAATATAGGGTTCAAGGAATTCAAACCACCATTCCGTTCTTTCAAGCATTGCTGAAGGATGAGTCCTTTTTAAAGGCAGAGTACGACACTGGGTTTTTGACCCCAGAAAAGATGGACGAGTTGGTAGAATCTCCCATCAATGAAAGTGTAGCTGCGATCGCTGCATTGATCGCACAGTATGAAACAGATTTGCAGGTTAAACCCACAAGCAATACAAAATCAGTATCCAATTGGAAATGGAGCTATCGATGAAGTATGAAATTGAAGTAAATGGCATCAACAAAGTCTTTGATATCGAAAAGAAGGAAAAAGGCTATTGGATCAGCCAGGATGGTCAATCCTTTTTTGTGGAAAAGACTGAACTGGCCAATTCGATTCATTTGCTATTGGATGGGAAAAGTTACGAGGTCGGTCTTGCCAAGCATCCAGAATACTGGGAAGTGGGTGTGGAAGGAGAGCGTTTTCTATTGAACGTCATCGATCCACGGAAGAAATCTCTCCGAATCGCCAGTGGTGAAGGGGAAGGACTCTTGGTGACCAAAATGCCGGGACGGATAGTTGAGGTCTGCTGTGAAGTAGGACAAGCAGTCGAGAAGGGAGATGTCATCATCATCGTAGAGGCGATGAAAATGGAGAATCCTCTCAAAGCCGCCAAAGCTGGAATCATCTCTGAGATTTTTGTGTCGGACGGGGATTTGGTTGAGGCGAAGCAAAAACTGATTCTAATTGACTAAGCTTAGTCAGAAAAGCTAAGACGTGGCGAGTGTCCCCATAACCAAGGGCGAAGGACTTCACGGTTCGATGTGTGTTTGGTTTCAAAAAATACGTGAAGCCTGAGAATGATCTCTCCTTTCGATAGCCCTGTCGAGACATGCAAACGCTCTACAGTGACTTTTGCTGCATTGCACAGATCTTCCGCCAGACGCTCATTGTTGGTATCCATCTCTATAACACTGTCAAGGATACCGCTTGACCACAAAGCTTGCATCGAAATTGGAGTGATGTGCTGAGGATTGTAGGGGGTTGTACGATGATTCCGTTTGAGCAGAGCGTCGATGCTTGGGAACAGATCATAAAAGTGAAAGGGTTCTTCACCAAAGAGTTGTGCCCACCTTTTACACCATCGGTTGATCCAGTCTGGATGCTGTAAGTCACTTGCGGGGTGTCCATATGTTTTTCGAAATTCGATGTAGGCTTTGTACGTCAGCACGAGGTCTTGGATCATTTCGGAGTCTGTGTCGCTCATGAGATCTGGAAATAAAGCCTTCAAATCAGAAACATCCAAATTACGTATGGTTTGCGATTCAAGTAGGTCGATACCTTGCGTGTAGAGTGTTGCCAAATGTTCAACGTTGGACATCCAGATCGGCGTGGTCGTCTCCTGAATACTCAATTGCGGCAGTAAGATCCCCAACCATAAAATATCGACACTGCGTTCTAGACCCAATGTAGGATCAATCGTATTTGATATCCAAGTCGGATAGACAGAGAATTCCGATACCCATGTAGACCACATTTGGAGTCGATCAAGGTTAATTGGTGCTGGATGGTGTTCATTCAAAGAAAGAATAGAAGTCGACATTTGATTTTCTTCAGATTTAAATGTTGAATCGGGTTGCATGCATACCATGAGTACCCTAGACTAGATTAATACAAAAGGAGTTTGTATGCGCAAAGAAGGATCACGGTTTATTGTTATTGAAGGGTTGATCGGCGTTGGTAAAACGTCATTGTGTCGGTTGCTTGAGGAGAGACGGAATGCTGAGTTGGTACTAGAGCCGGCAGATGACAATCCATTTCTAGCGCACTTTTACTCTGATCCGGAACGGTTTGCATTTCCAGCGCAGATGTTTTACCTGGCGTCTAGATCGCAACAGCAAAACAATCTACGACAGAATCGTTTGTTTACCGATTTGCTAGTTGCCGACTATATTTTTGAAAAGGATAGATTGTTTGCCGAACAAACGTTGAAGGGGAATGAAATTGACCTGTACGATACCTTCTCTAGTCTGTTGGGACAGACGATTTCGGTTCCTGATTTTGTATTGTTTCTAGACGCTCCTACTGAAGTGGTCATGACGCGGATCAATCGCAGAGGGATTGATGCTGAGCAGCAGATTGAAGCATCGTATTTGAATGAACTTCGCAATCGCTATTATAAACTGTGGGCAGATTACTCCAAGGCTCCGGTGTATGTGTTGGATACCACATCGATCAACTACATTGATGATCCAGAAGATCAAGAGAAGATTCTAGCCATCATTGACGGTTGGTTGAATGGTGAACCACATCCTGAGGCACCACGGCTCTATCAACCAGAATCTCCAAATCAACTCACTCTAGATTTTGAGACCATGTAATTTGACTTGCGCGGTCGTTTACTGTTTGTATTGAAGTTTGATGGTCTTACCCTGTCTCCAGACCGTAAAGGTTGCCGGGGCTTTTGTAGAGAGTTGCGCTAGGCTTGACTGTTGAACCGGTGTATCGTTAATGAGTAGGATAATGTCTCCAAGTTGAAGAATATCCTTGAGGGGACTAGTTTTCTCAAGTTGAATGACCACCAATCCTTGACTCGAGTTGTCTCCATTAAAGCTTTGTGTTTGTGCGGTTTGAATCCCCCACGTATCTGTTCCCTCTTGAATGAATTTTCCTGCAGACAAGGCCTGTTGTGATGGCCTCTCGCCGAGTGTTACAGAGAGTTGTTTTGGCTTCCGACCTCGAATGATTTCGATAGGTACAGTATCTCCGGAACGATACGACCCCACCATACGTATGAACTCATCAATACTTGTGACCGATTTGTTGTCAAATGTTGTGATGATATCACCCGATTCCAATCCTGCCTTGTCTGCAGGGGTGTTTGGGTAGACCTCTCTCACCATTGCCCCGTCTTGACCGTCACTTTCAAAAGGCTGCAATCCAAGCCCCAGCCACCCTCTAGACGGCCGGCCATTCTCTTTTAAATCGTCGAGGATGGACGTAACTTTATTGATGGGAAGGCTAAAACCAATCCCTTGAGCCCTGGGGTTGATGGCAGTATTGATACCAATGGCTTCTCCCTGTAGATTGAACAGGGGTCCACCAGAATTTCCCGGATTGATACTGGCGTCTGTTTGCAGATAATTGTCATAGGGACCAGAACCAATCACACGCTCTTTTGCTGAAATGATACCCATTGTTACAGTATGCGAAAGGCCAAATGGATTTCCAATTGCGACGGCGTAATCTCCAACACGTAC
This sequence comes from uncultured Pseudomonadota bacterium, assembly GCA_913040875.1. Next base: position 7,910 of record CAJWHX010000096.1, read on the forward strand.
AGCATCTGAATTCCCCAGTTTGATGTACGGTAGGGTAGAGTCGGACTCAATCTTGATTAGAGCGACGTCAATACTGTCGTCAAAACCAACGACAGAGCCTGTATATTCTTCTTCATTGGCCAGCTTGACTGTGAGGGTATCCGCGCCATCAATGACGTGGTAATTGGTAAGGATGTATCCATCATTGGAGATTAGGAAGCCGGAACCTTGACCAGAAGGAATTGGTGTTTCCATATCCCATCCAAATGGAGCCATCGGATGAATGGGTTGTTGATCCATAGAGACGGTAATATTTACGACAGACCCCGATAACGTTTCAACAAGAGGGGCCAAGGATTGACTTGGGTTGAAAGAGGGGATGGTTTGTGGAGTGGCTTGGGCAAACTCTACGCGCAGTGAGGTAGACGCTGCAGACCCCAATCCAATTCCAACTCCCAAAATAAACAATGGATGTACAAACGAATGATTCATGGGTAGACCTCGGGTTGAATACAACTACACAAACACCTACACGCTTTGTTCTAGTCCACCTCTCTTGCAAAATTGTACAGAGAGCTAATGGGTAGCGATTGCCTTTTGTCTAAGCCAATGATCGATCAGTACAAGATGGGTCATCGCTTCAACGATCGGTACCGCTCTTGGCAATACACAGGGGTCATGCCGTCCCTTTAACTTCAAATCTACAGCACCCCCTTCAGGGGTGACAGTTTGTTGGGGTTTGAAAATGGTGGACGTAGGTTTAAACACCACTGAAAACTCAACGGGCATGCCGTTTGATATACCGCCTTGAATCCCACCAGAGTGGTTGCTTTTGGTTTGGATTTGACCACTCTCGATGTTTGTATGAAAAATATCGTTGTGCTGTGATCCTGTCATGGTCACCGCATCAAATCCAGAACCGATTTGGAATCCCTTTGTGGCAGGAATCGATAGCATCGCTTTTGCAAGGTCGGCTTCCAATTTATCAAAGACAGGTTCGCCGAGTCCAACTGGAACATTGACGCTGTGACAACGAATGATTCCTCCAACGCTATCTCCAAGTGAACGGATGTGTTCAATGTGGGCAATCATTTGCTGTGCTGTACTTTGGTCTGGACAGCGCACGATATTGGCTTCGATCTGTTCTCGTGTGACTGTGCTTGATTCGATCTCGGCTTTTATACCGTGTATTTGCTCTACCCAAGCCAGAGTGGCAATATCTGTGTGGTGCGCCAATACCTGTGCTGCTATGCTTCCCGCTGCAACACGAGCGGCTGTCTCCCTAGCACTCGATCTTCCACCGCCTCTCCAGTCACGATGTCCATATTTTGCATCAGTGGTAAAATCTGCATGACTGGGTCGGTACTGATTGGGCTTGTAATCGTTTGAACGGGCATCCTTGTTTTGAATGCTCATCGATATGGGGGTGCCCAATGTCTTTCCTTCGAAGATACCGCTATGAATTTCAATCTGATCTGTTTCTTTGCGTGGGGTGGTGATGGAAGATTGTCCGGGACGTCTTCGATTGAGAGCCGATTGAATCAGAGTGATGTCTATGGGAATATTGGGCGGACAGCCATCGATCACGCATCCAATTCGCCCACCGTGACTCTCTCCAAACGTACTGACGCGAAACAACGTCCCAAATGTCGAACTCATTTAGTCGTTCCCGTATTGTGGTCACTGGTCAATTTGTCAATGGTCTCATTGAGGGCGTTCAGGTTTCGCGGTTCATGGATTTCCAGCTGCAATACTCCATGGTCATCCAACACGATAAAGTACGGAATGGCCTCGGGAAATGTAGCTCCAACAGTTGCAGAAGTTTCTCAGGCAACTGCGACAAGTGCAGATGGTTATGATTCAAGATTAACAAAACGAAAAGGAAGATCAGCAACAATTATGACAGGCTCTCAAGGTATTATGG
>CAJWHX010000097.1 GCA_913040875.1 uncultured Pseudomonadota bacterium
TGCTTGAAGGTGCCAATCTTCTCATCTTAGATGAACCGACAAACGATCTGGATTTGTTGACGCTCAGAGCTCTTGAAGAGGCGTTGCTGGAATTTGGTGGTGGTGTGTTGGTCGTGACTCACGATCGTGCATTTTTGGACCGTGTCTGTACAGGGATTTTGTCTATCGAAGAGGGGGAAGTTGTTTCGTATGCCGATAGAAGTCAGGTTGTACGGGCGGCCTCAATCCGTAAACAAGCAGAGCAAGCCCTGTTGCAAGTAGAGAAGGAAGCCTCGAAAGCCAAGGCTCCCAAATCGCCTCAGAAGAAATCCGGACTGTCCTACAAGGAGAAAAAAGAATTGGAGACTTTACCCGATCAGATAGAGGTATTGGAAGCAGAACTGTCCGATATCGATGCTGTGTTATTGGACCCCGATACATACACGAACCCAGAGATCCGAGTGTCAGAAGTACAGGCTCAAAAGCAGACAGTCGAAGTCAAGATAGAACAGGCGATGGAACGGTGGGAAGAGTTAAGTGAAAAGGCACTAGAATAAAGAATGTGGATGCTGGGTCGATGTTTGTTCCAGTAGTAAAGGATGAGGATGTTTGATGGAACAGAGAATGCACAGCCCTGTGTTTATCGTTGGGATGCCCAGATCTGGGACAAAATTGCTTAGAGGAATGCTGAACGGTCATTCCCAAGTATTCATTCCATTGAATGAAACAGAGTTCCTTCCCGCTTGGATTCGTCGCTGGGCTTCGTTTGGCAATCTATCCAACCGTCATACTTTTATGGAGTTTTATCAGCGATTTGTTGACACCTTTTACTTTCAAAATCGAATGGCTGAACACGGTGAGCAAATTCGCCCCGACGTATGGTACAATCGTTGTGATGGGGATTTCTCTATCGCGAATGTGTTTGAGCAATTGATCCGCCACGACGCAAAAGTACCGGAGGGAGCGATTTGGGGTGACAAATCTCCTTCGTACTTGAATCACATTGAATCGATTCGTGCCATTTATCCCACGGCCAAGTTTATTCATTTAATTCGAGATGCGAGAGATTATGTGCTCTCTTTGGAAAAGGCATTTGGAAAGAATAGGCTACGTGCGGCTCAGCGATGGAACGATGCCATGTTCCTTGCCAAGGAAGAGGGGGAACGGTTGGGATCAGATTTTATCGAAGTCCGATATGAAGATTTGGTCGATGCTCCAGAGAGAGAGGCTCGTCGCCTGTGTTCATTTTTGGCCCTGGATTTTGAATCCAGTATGATTGCTTTGCAACGTGCCACGGAAAATCTAGGGGATACAAAGGGGGCACAACGTATTGTGGCTGGCAATTATGGGAAATATAAGACTCAAATGAACACCGATGAGTTGAGGTCTGTCGAAGCCTATTGCGCGGAAGGATTGAACCAGATGGGATATACAGTGTTGCAGCATACAGGCCCCAACAACCGGTTGACACCTTTGGAAGAACGCAAACATCAGGCAGGGGATGTGTGGAGATTGATCCAGATCGACGCGCGCGACAAAGGTTGGTTCGAAGCGATGAACTCTAGAGTGAGTCACTTCATTAAAACGCAGTGGTAATCTCAATCGCTACAGCAAATTTTTCGGATCGACATCCAAAACGAGTCTGGCACCGGTGATGGTTGTTTCTCGTAAGATGTGTCGGACTTGTTTGAGCCAATGCCTAAATGTTTTGCTGTTTGTGCCTTTGAGTAAAATTTGCACTCGATAACGACCGACCAGTTTTGACAATGGTGCCATCGCCGGTCCCATGACGGTGATGTCTTTTGCATTGCGAGATAGCTGGCGCATGAGGCCTGCGACTTTACCAGCCTCAGCACGGACTCTATCCCTATCTTCTCCTTCTAAACGAATGAGGACCATTTTTGAGGTTGGAGGATAACTCAGCAGTCCCCGCTGGTACACTTCTTGCTGATAGAAGACTTGGTCAGGATCCTCTAGATGCTTCGCTGAGAGTAGTTTGAACACAAAATGGTCGGGGTGTCTGGTTTGTACAAGTACGTGGCCCGCTTGTGCTCCTCTACCCGCGCGCCCTGCCAACTGTGTGACTAGAGCATAGGTTCTTTCAGCGGATCTAAAGTCTGGTAACGTTAGGATGTGATCGACACCGATCACGGCGGACATTGTGACATTGGGAAAGTCATGTCCTTTGGCAACGAGTTGTGTGCCCAAGAGGAGCTGTGTTTTCCCTGTTCGGAAGGCTTCTAAGATACGATGGTGAGCCCCTTTTGTAGCGGTTGTGTCTGCATCCATTCTAGAGATACCCACATCCGGAAAAAGGATTTGTAATTCTTCTTCTACTCGTTCTGTACCGTATCCAATGATGTTGATGGGGGTTTGACAGCGAACACAATTTGGGTAGAAGTCCTGATAAAATGAACAATAGTGACAGGTGATCTTTTGAGAACGTCTGTGTAGAACCATGTTGATTCCACAGGAGGGACAAGAATAGGTGTGACCACATCCTGCGCACTCTACAACTGGGGCATACCCTCGTCGATTGAACAACACGATCGCAGACCCACCGTTTGCAAAGGTTTCTCTCAGTGCCAGTTCGACAGCCGGAGCGATGATCTGAGTCGGTGGTTTACCCCGCATATCGATGAGGCTCATCTTGGGTACGGGTTTGGGCGTGGCCCGTTTATTGATCCGTAGCAGCTCGTAGCGTCCTTTGTGCGCATTGAACCATGATTCGACACTGGGGGTTGCAGAGGCGAGAACCACTGGGCATTTTTCCATGATTCCTCTGACTACTGCCATATCTCGTGCGTGATAGCGAACACCATCTCCCTGTTTGTACGAGTCATCGTGTTCTTCATCTATGATGAGCAGCCCTAAATTTGGAAAGGGTGCAAATAAGGCCGAACGGGCTCCGACAGCGACGTCGGCTTCTCCTGCGCGGATGCGTCTCCACTCGCGGAGTCTCTCTTGCGATGATAAACCACTGTGTAGACAGGCGACTCTCTCTCCAAAGCGTGCTTGTACACGCCCGATTAGCAAGGGGGTGAGTGCGATTTCCGGTACCAATATTAGGCTTTGTTGTCCTTTGTCTAGATAGTACTGAGCAGCTTGTAAAAAGACCTCTGTCTTGCCTGCACCGGTTACACCATGTAGCAAGTACGTTCTGCTTTGTCCGACAGTATGGCCAGTACACATCGCATCATAGGCTGCTTGCTGTTGATCATTTAATTCATGTGGTTGACTGGAGGCCGGAAGCGTTTTGAATTCTGCGGATCTTCGATCTTCACGCTCTACAATCGTGACATGTCCCTTCTTCGAGAGTCTACGGACGGCATCTTTGATGGTTGGCCCTTCCAGTCTGGCGAGTTCATTCATTTCAATCTCACCACCCGCGTCGTGTATGGCGTTGATAGCGGCAATAGATCGAGCCCCACTGACATTGTGAAACTCCGCTTCACTTAGAGTTAAAACGGCAATTTTGATCTTTGATTTGGGACCATTGTTCACTTTGTCTTCGAAGCGAATGAGTTCTTTTTTGCACAGAGCGTCGAGTAGTCTAGTAATTTGAGCGTATTCCAAGTGATCGATCGAGCGATTCAGTCCTTTGGAAGAACGATTTGGTTTGGCGATGACCTCTCGAAGTACAGATGTTTGATTGGCACTTCGAAGGGAGTCGTCGGCCAGTGCTGCGACGCCCGCTTCAGTTGCCGTATACACGCGCATGCTCTTGCCTTTGTAGTCTCTGGGCAGGGCAGTCGCAATGACCTCACCGAGTCCACTGAGATAATAATTGGCGATCCATTTGAAAAATGGGATGCTTTCTCGATCAAAAGCCGGAGTTGGATCCAATATTCTAGAGATGGAGCGTACGGTCGTTAAGTGGGTTTCTTCTATGAATTCGATCACATACCCACTGACCTTTTGTTTTCCAAATGGTACCAGTACAGCATGTCCTATCTCCAAGGACATACCCTTAGGTACAGAATAGGTGTAGAGTCCATCAAGAGGTAAAGAGACCGCAATTTGAACATAGGGAAAATGGGACATAAACCTTCATTGGGTAGAGTGATGTATTATCCCATTGACACCAAAGTTCCACTGGATTTCGGACAAGTTCTGGTTCTGATTATTTTTTAGTCGTTTTGGATGTCTTAGGAGTTTCTGACTTAGACTCGGGCAAAAACTCTTGGATCAATGCCATCAATTGCTCTCTCATTTCAGGGCGATGGTAGGCTTGATACATGGAGGCGTGCAACAGCCCCATAGCGTTCCCAGTATCAACGCGTTTTCCTGCAAACTTGAATCCCACAACCTTATTCATGCGAGCGAGCATGTGTAGAGCATCGGTGAGCTGAATTTCTCCGCCTTTACCAGGAGGTGTCTCTTCTAAAAGTGCGAAGATCTCTGGGGGCACAACATATCGACCGACAATCCCAAAATTGCTGGGAGCGACCTTTGGATGTGGCTTTTCAACCATACGTTTGACGCGCATTTCTTGGTCATTGTCCCACTGACCAGAACAGATACCGTATCGTTGTGTTTGTTCCTTAGGGACTTCCATAATCGCAACGACAGCTTCCTTTTGCTTTTCGAATACTTTGATCATCTCTCCAATGACCGGTTTGTCTGAAAAGATGATGTCATCTCCAAGTAGGATGGCGAATGGCTCATTTCCAACGATTGGTTTTGCAGTTAAAATAGCGTGTCCCAAGCCCAATGCTTTGGGTTGACGAATTGTGATGACGTCTACTTTTTTACCTGCTTCGAGGACCTTTTCTAGCAGATCGAATTTTTCATGTTCTTTTAAATGTGCTTCGAGGGCTGGAGCTGAGTCAAAGTAGTCAACCATGGCATCTTTTCCCCGCGCGGTGACAAATATAATGCGTTCAATTCCAGCATCAGCGGCTTCGCGGACAATGTAGTCGACACACGGTCGGTCGAGGATTGGTAGCATTTCCTTCGGTACGGATTTGGTGGCTGGTAAAAATCGAGTCCCGAGACCTGCTACGGGGATTACGGCTGTGCGTACGCGCATTGAAGCTCCTTTTTCAACAACGACAGTGTCGTCATATTGTGTCAAATGATGTTATGTGTTTTGTGTAATCTTGGAGAGTGTTTGAATTTTATCGGTTTCGTTTTGGCTTTGCCACAGGCTTTTGCAGAAGATAGACCAGCATCGGCAGTGGATCTGGGGATGTCAGAAGTGTCTCGGACCAATTTGGATGCGTTTTCGGGGATCCGATTGGCTCCGGCAACATTGCCACTCGTTTCGAGATATCAAGCGCAAGGCAGCGCTGTTGGCCAAGTTGCAGATGATTTGGGATGGCATGTTGGCGCATCGGTAATGGATTCCAGTACGGGACCTATCGCAATGGGACTTCAAGTGCAGTATGCAACTGGAGAGGCTCCACTAGAAGGAGAGGCACTTCCAGGCTGGAAATTGCCAGATGAAGACTTAATCCGTGACTTTGCAGATTTGGGGATTACGGCTGCAGGAGCCGTTTCTTTCATGAATCGTCAGTATGGTCTTGGAATGAGTGCCACGTATTTGGGGCGAACGTATTTGACCCGCACCCAAGGTGGCAGTCTTTTGCTTGACTTTGTATTGGATCGCACTGAAGAAACCAGAGTCCATCAGCTTGAACTCAATGCTTCCGGTAGCGCAAAGATTGGGGATGTTGTAGTTGTTGCCGCTGGTTTCAACGATTGGCTTGGGATTTCCGGTGCTCGTCGACCATTTGCATCTGCAAGATTTGGCATCGTGGATACACCATTGCAAGGCTTTTATGAGAATGTTGGTGGTGTAGAATTGGATATTGAAGGTGCATGGAATGGCGATGGCTTTGGTCTGGGGATGGTCGGATTGGCGGGCGACATTCGGATATCAGAGGTGTTGCTGAGGGGTGGATACCAATATGATGGCGTAAATTCACTCCACAAGCCTGGATTGGGCCTTGGAATCGATGATGGAAAGGTGTCACTGGATTATGGAGTTCAATTGTACCTTCAAAACAGTGTACTGGATTCTCATTGGCATTCTTTGGGTGTACGGTTTCGCATCTGATGTTTTGGATTCTATTTATTGGTTGTCGCAACAATTCAATCGTTCAGTGTGAAGATGTAGAAGACGCACAAAGTTGTTTGCAATCGGTCATTCAGACTTCTGCTACTGTAGATGAGGCTGGTACTATTTGTGCACCAGCCTCTAATCAAAGGATACGCGGAGAGTGTTTTTTTCTTTTCTCAGATGGGTATCAGTTAACAGGTGAACAGGCGCTGTCGATGTGTGCGAAAGCAGATCCCTTTACTGAAGATTGTTTGCGTCATGCAGCGGCCCGAGATGTCGAGCAGAATATCTTTTCAACGTTGACGCACGCAACTCCTCAACCAATGAAGCTGTTGCCTAGGATTTATGGCTCCGTACAGCAGTATCTACCAGCTCAAATCGCGGAATCGATGTCTCGAGACATGATGATTCGATTTCAAGCCAGCAAGGTGGGTGATATCTTTGACCGAGATGCCTGTATAGGGCTCAATCCATCTATTTGTGCTCAGGTGTACATTGTTGCGTCCTTAGGCTCTAGAGACCAATGGTCCGAGTATGTTGAAGAGCCGTGGATGCAAGACTGCGGTGGTCAATTGACTGCTTCATCTGCTGAGTCGTGGGGCTGGAAGGGTTGGAAGCCTTCTATGGAAGTCATCGTTCAGCAAGCTTATGACCAGCTATGCGGCGCTGTGCAGGGTCAGAAGATTCAAGATCAAACAGTGCCGGAGGCAAGCACCGACTCATCGAAATGAATATCTCGTTTTTTCAACAGGCGTCGCGACAACTGAAAAGCATTTTCCATTGAGTGGTCCATGTTGTTGTACCAAAAGAGTCCTGTACGGCCAGCCAAATGTAGGTTCTCAAACTGTGCGATCGCCTCTCGCATAGACGCCAATTCAGTAGGGTAGTTTTCAGAATAAATCGGATAAGAATGCGGAATGCGTTCAATCTGTACATCGACGATTTTGCTTCTGTCTTTGACCATGCCCACTTTAACTAAGTCATCAATGATCCAGTCGGTTAGATTTTCACCGCTCTTCCATCTATCGTCCCCGACCATACACGTCACTTCGCAACAATAGCCGACTCCATTTGATGGACACGTGTCCGGAGACAGAAATCTTGGTGTGGATACGCGATTGATGAGAAGGTTGGTTTCACCGTAATAGCACCACTGATAATCTCGTGATGCCGCTTCATCTTCTACCATGACATTGAACAGCAGCAACCCTAAATAGCCGAGATCTGGACTCGGAAGGTTGAGCTGTTTAGCAGCAAGGTTGATGGGGGCAGTCCATACAATGTCTGATATGTCGATTTTTTCTTCACCAATTTGTACTGCATGTACTACTTTTCCAGTGTGCAACATCGTGACGCTCTCTTCTGTTACGATCTGTCCGCCCAACGACCGTATGGCATCGGCCACCTTATCCCACGCATCTTGCATTCCACCCGTTGGATACACGAATCGTTGTGCAGGAGCGTTGTTTTGAGTGATCGTCGACTTTAGCAGCTGGAAAAGTGTCTGCATTTGTGCATTGTCATTGATGATGGCCCGATTGATTCCAACTTTTGCCCAATCTGAGTGGGTGGACTTAGGATGGATTCCCAAAAACTTTAGCGAGTATCCCTCAAAGAAATGTTTGTAGAGTGTCGGTCCATATTGACGTAAGATGTAGGTTTGGAAGTTGTCGTCAGGGTATTCTTTAAATCCGTTGATCGCTAAATCTATCGTCGCTCGGAATGCGATTTCTTTTGGTAGCTGCAGCAGATTCTTTAACTTGATCGGCCATCCGTAATATTTACCTTTGAAGTACACTTCTGACTTTCTAGGAAAGTAGGTTGATTCTTCTTTCAGTATGCGTTCTACATAGGCTTTTACATTTGGATTTCCAACATCGAATCGATGTGGACCACAGTCAAAGACGTACCCATTGTCATATTTAAACGAACGTGCCAACCCTCCTAAGGTTGACAGTTTTTCTACAAGGATCACCTTCTGCCCACGTTCCAAAAGGAGGTGGGCTGTGACCAAACCTGTGACTCCACCACCTACGATGACGATCGGTTTGTCTAGGGGCGTATGGTGGTCAGTCGACATTGTATACCTCGTAAATGGTCTATAGTTACAACAAAAAACAAACTGCCTTTTGATGTAACCGATTTTTTGTAAATGGGGTATTCTAGAGATTCAGATAGAACCGATGTGCAACCTTAGGTTATTCTGTACAACGATTTTTCCAAGCCCACTGCGCAGGGATACCGTATGTCTCTAAATTTGGAACGATAATCCCTTCTACTGTAGCATAGAAGAGTGCCCTGGCCTCTCGACCAGAACACAAACCGTACTGCGCCCCTTCCATAGGTGGGTTCGAAGACAATGGTAAGTGGGAGAGTTCGTGTGCTTCTAAGTGTCCGAATGCAATGGTTAGATAATCACCCAGACGTTGTTTTAGAGCCGTATCATCCGGTAACCAATCACCGAGTTGTCGCCATCCAAAATGGGCATGACCGCATTCGTCTGACCAAATTTCTGTTAGGATATCTTTGAGTACTCCCTTCGGCATATCTTCTCTCTCGGCGGCAATTAAGGCAACAGCAACCGTTTCACTGAGACAGCAGATGCTCAATAGATTTCTTAAGATCCCTTCCAACGGAGAAACGTCTTCATGAAAAGGAAAGGGAGGGGATTGAAGTGCTGTGGCTATTGCTTTACCACCAAATGCTTCCACAACTGCGCCGCATAAAATCCCATGACGTCGCTCTTCTACCGCAAACTCTTTCAATCGGTTGATGGCTCGGCTTTCAAATCTCAATGCCGCTGCATGTCGAGAGCACTGTTTGGCAAACTGTTCGAATACGAATGACGACCCATATTCATTGACCATTCGTCCACGCCATGTGCGTTGTGTCATGGTTCTCAACGTAGCATCTTCAATGGGGCCTAAATGATCAATTCCGTGGTATGCCCCGATGACTCTCGTTTGTAAGTCTAGGATATCCATATCAGGAGACCAGCAGAGGCTGAGCAACAACTATACTGCGCTTCATTCTACGAGCTGACGGCGGAGTAGGGGGGCCCCAGGGTGTACAGGCCATACTTCCATCACTCCATTCAAGCGCAGAACAGCATTGATCTTTATCTTTCCAATCCATAACTAGATTAAAATCGTTTGTTTTAGCAGAGAGCGCATCGTAGTACGCCGCTGTTAAGGCGCAGCAATCTTTGACCTCCTGCGAGACTTCATCTGGCATTGGAAAAGAATCATCGGAGAAGGCCTCAGAGATAACCGGTTGACATTCTGCGTATTGAGTTTCTGTAGGGTCATTGTTGTCAGGATGTTCACTGGGGATATTCATCTGTTCAATGGATTCTTCAGGGTGCAGTGATTCCTCATTTGTAGTGTCGACGGTACTGTTGTTTGGTGCAGCAATCTCTGTAGGGGTTTTGCTTTTACAGCCTACGTTTAACAAGCTTGCTGCACATGCAATCTTTGCTGTGGCACGGAGGGCATTGATAAAACTTTTTCTTTGCATGATGATTCCTTTTGAACATTTGGGGTCTGGGGATGTATTGTGTTAATGGTAGCATATTGCAAATCATTCCATCATATACCATGTACCCAGAATATTTTGGTTGACCTCGAGGTTTTTATGTTGTCTTCTATTCACACCCTAAGTCGAACTGTACTTGTTTGCGCGATTGCTTGCCAAGGACAGATTGCATCCATCGGATTGTCTGAATCCGCAGAGACGACGATTGAAGGGCAAAGTA
>CAJWHX010000098.1 GCA_913040875.1 uncultured Pseudomonadota bacterium
ATCGGCTACAACAAGTGCCACAACCAAATACACCAACTGCGAAAATAATAAGGCTCCCCACACTATTCTTTGTGTTAACAATGCACCCTGTTCCGGATTTTGTGACACGTGAGACTCCTTTGTTCAATGCGATGTATGATGATACAAAATTCTGGTATTAGAGTACACTATTCGAAATAAAATAACAGTGTGGAGATAATCATGAAACGACGAGAATGGCTGAAAATCTTGGGTGTATCCAGTGCAGCTCTGGCTGCGGGATGTGGTGACAAGTCTAGTGGTTCTACTGCTTCAACATCTACAAAAAAGGTTCGCTGGCGATTGGCTTCGAGCTTTCCGCGCTCTTTAGACACATTGTTTGGTTCCGCGGAAATATTAGCTGATCGAGTTCGAGCAATGACCGGGGGCAACTTCGATATTCGAGTGTATCCAGGTGGAGAATTGGCCGGCTCTCTGGAAGTTTTGGATTCTGTGCAACAAGGCTCTGTGCAAGTGGGACACAGTGCAAGCTATTACTACATCGGTAAGAACCCCGCTCTCGCATTTGAATGCTGCGTTCCATTCGGAATGACAGCACGTCAGCAAGCCGCGTGGTTGCATCAAGGGGGTGGACTGGAACTATCGAGAAAACTCTTTGCGGACTTTAATGTAATCAACTTTCCGGCGGGCAATACGGGCGTTCAAATGGGGGGATGGTTCAAACGAGAAATCAACTCTCTTGAAGACATGCAAGGTCTCAAAATGCGGATCCCTGGTATGGGCGGTAAAGTCATGGATACAATGGGGGTTGCCGTTCAGACAATTGCCGGTGGTGAAATCTATACGGCTCTAGAACGTGGGGCTATCGACGCTACAGAATGGGTCGGACCATACGACGATGAAAAGTTGGGCTTTCACAAGGTGGCACGGTTCTATTACTATCCTGGTTGGTGGGAACCAGGACCATCTCTTTCCTTTTATGTCAATCAGAAAGCGTGGGACTCTCTGCCAAAAGAATACCAAGAAATATTTACGGCAGCCGCAAAAGAAGCCGAACTCATCACTCAAGCCCGATACGACGTACAGAATCCACAGGCCCTAGAACGATTGCTGGCTGCCGGTGTACAAACTCGACCATTCGCTCAGGAGATTCTGACGCAGGCACACACCAATGCCGTTCAAATGTATGAAGAGTTGGCCAATACAGATCCGGAATATCGTAAAATCTACACGGAATGGAAGAAGGCTCGCGATGCATCTTTCCGATGGTTTGGCACAGCCGAATCAGCCTATGCGCAGTTTAGCTTTGGTAATAAATCATTATAAAACAAGTCCTAAATTCTACCCGAGCCAATCTTTCATAACCTCTTGGCGATGTTCTCCAAGTCCTGGTGATCGCCGCTCTGCGAGTGGAGTTTCTCCATCCAAACGATAGGCACCTATCAAACTTTTCACCGTAGACGTACCGTCTGGATGTGGATGCTCAGCCCATGTAGCGTACTGCAATGCTTCTGGAATGGTCGCCACGATGTCCGAAGGCACCCCATGTTCATTCAGCGTGTCACGCCATTCGGACTTGGTTTTCCTCAGAAACAGAGGCTTAATGAGCTGATCCAGGTCTTCGCGGTGATGTACACGATTGGCATTCGTTAGAAAACGAACATCTTCAGACCATTCGGGATGACCTAGAGCTGCAGACAACGATGTAAACAATCGATCGTTACCAACACAAATTGTTAGATACCCATCTGAACATTCATACGGTTGAAAAGGGTGAATTGAAGGGTGTGCATTCCCACGACGCAACGGTTCTTGTCCAGCATTCACATGTGCCGAGGCATGATACGTCAACAAGGACAACATTCCATCCATCATCGAAACATCAATGTTGGTCCCCTTTCCAGTCCGCTCTCTTCGAAACAATGCTGCGAGGATTCCCTGCACCACATTGTGCCCGGCAATCAAATCTGCAATCGAAGCTCCACACTTAAATGGCTCTCCATCCACCGGTCCTGTAATAGAAGGAATCCCTGACAATCCCTGCATCATGAGGTCATACCCTGGTTTATCTGGATGGTCTTGTCCAAAGCCACTGAGAGAACAATAAATCAAACGTGGATTATTTTTGGACACCGTCGCAAAATCGAGTCCCAACTTTTTCATTACGCCGGGTCGAAAATTCTCCACTACGACATCGGCAACACCTATCAATTCTTTGACAAAATCAACATCATGCTCATCTTTTAAGTCAAGCGCAACACTTCGTTTCCCACGATTGATACTGACAAAATATGTACTCACATCTCGCACAAAAGGAGGTCCAAACGACCGCGTATCATCCCCATATTTTGGATGCTCAATCTTCACGACATCTGCACCCAAATCCGCCAACTGCATCGTTCCATACGGAACTGATAAAACACGGCCAAAATCAACCACGCGTATTCCTTCCAAAGGCTTCATCACTTTCTCCCCATTCAACAAACGAGTGTTACACTATAAACTGTAACTCTATTCGATGAGATAAAAGATGCCTCAACAACGTTCAAAAACTCGAGTTAGCATACTGAGAACCGCAAAAAGACTATTTGGCTTAACCGGATATCAAAGTACGACTCTCGATGACATCGCTAAAATCGCTGGATTGTCTGCTTCGACCATGCAATCCCACTTTGAGAACAAAGAAAGCCTATTGCTCGAGACACAGCGCACCATCTTTCGAGAGCTGCACGCTCGGATAACTGAACGCAATCAGTCTTCTGAAAACTCAATGCGAAATGCCCTTGATGCTTTGGACTCTATGTGGAATTCTGTCCGTGAGTTAAAAGGGGCTGCACCCTTCATTGTAGAAACGTTAATGCTTCGCCGTGGCGAGGCTCCATTGCACGAATCCATTCGAAAATTCTATAAAGAATCAACTCTGCTGTTGGAAGATGGAATCCGAAAAGTATTTGCAGAGCAATTGTCCGAACTTGTCATTTCTCCCGAACGGATGGCTGTGCTCATTCGCGTTCTACTCTCTGGCCTCGTGGTCGAAATGGCAGGGGCTACGACCGAAGAAGAGGTAAAGGAACTTGATCAAGCCTACCGTGACATTAGAACTCTCTTTGGGGAATTTGTGATGATGTCTGATGATTGGGACGTCGACGAGGATACAGACTCCGTTCCGTTGCCTTGGTGATATCGACCAAGTATCTGATCAGCGGATACTACAGAAGCCAAGTCACCACTTCGGGAAACATCGCCACGATAGCAAGAGCCACCAGCTGAATTCCAATAAACGGCAACGCTCCCTTGTAAATATCAGTCGTCTTGACCTCTTCGGGAGCCACACCCCGCAAATAGAACAGTGAGAACCCAAATGGCGGTGTCAGAAAAGATGTCTGTAGGTTCATCGCCATTAAAACCGCAAACCACACCAAATCAATACCAAGAAGCTTTGCAGCCGGAACCAAGAGTGGCAACAAAATAAAAGCAATCTCGAAAAAGTCGATAAAAAATCCCAATACAAAAATCACCATCTGACTAATGACAATGAGGCCCCACTTTCCACCTGGAAGATTGACCAAGAAGTCCTCAATCCAGACATCGCCGTACAAACCTCTAAACACGAGCGTGAATGCAGTCGAACCAATGAGTAGAAATACCACCATGGTCGTAAGCTGAACTGTATCATCTAGTGCTTCTTCGAGATTGTTCTTACTCAGACGACCATTCAGCCATGCGAGAATCATCGCCCCCACTGCCCCTAGAGCACCTGCCTCCGTTGGGGTTGCAACGCCCATAAAGATCGAGCCCAGCACAACTAAAATCAAAAATAGGGGAGGTAACAAGGCCTTGAATACTCTAGAAATAAGGGATTGACCTTCAATTTGTCTTGCTTCAATCGGCAATGCTGGAGCCGATTCTGGTTTCAACCATGCAACCACGATCACATAAAGCGCATAGAGCCCCGCCAAACCGATTCCGGGAGTCAACGCTCCGAGAAATAGGTCCCCTACCGAGATGCCCATCTGATCAGCCAGAACCACGAGCACCACACTGGGCGGAATTATCTGTCCAAGGGTTCCGCTCGCACTAATCACCCCTGCCGTAAGCTCTTTGGAATAGCCGTAGCGCAGCATAACCGGCATCGATATCATCCCCATTGCAACAACGGATGCGCCCACAACACCTGTTGCGGCTGCGAGTAGTGCTCCCACAAAGACAACCGCAAGTGCCAAACCACCTCTAAATCGACCAAACAGCGTCCCTATCGTTAGAAGCAAATCTTCAGCCAGTTTCGATTTTTCTAGAAGAGTACCCATCAAAACGAAGAATGGGACCGCTAAAAGAACATAATTCGACATTACTGCGAAAATCCGCTGCGGAAAGAACTGCAAGAAATTGAGATCAAACATCTCAAAATACATGCCAATAAATCCGTAAATAACAGCAACTCCACCCAAAGAGAAGGCCACAGGAAATCCAGAGAAGATACAGAGGAACACTGTACAAAACATCAACGGAGCCAGCAAATCCTCAATCATTGACACCTCTATTGTCCTTCTCAGTACCTTCATACCAATGCTCTAATAGCAACGTTCTCAGCCAAACAGCACACTGGAACAAAAGCAGTGTAAACCCAAGTGGAATCAACGTCTTTACAGGATACCGAGGCAAACCACCGGCATCGGGAGATATCTCCCAAATCGACCATGAATTGAAAACGAACTCAATACTACTCCAAATTCCCAAAATACAAAATGGGATGGCAAACAACACAAGACCAATCAAATTAATGCGCCTTTGACCAGTATTGTCCAATCGGCTATACACTACATCAACTCGGACGTGTTTGTCTTTGTGCAGAGTGTATCCAGCACCCAATAAAAATACGGCACTAAATAGATACCACTGTCCTTCTAAGAAGGCATTCGAACTCCACACTTGACCTGTAAATTTTGAGGAATACCGCAACACCGCATTCAAAGCACCCAATATTGTCATGACAAATAATGTCCAAGCACACACTTTGGATACGATGGCATAGAATCTGTCCATCAATACTGATCTCCTTCACATTCTGTTATTCCTTATCTAGTAAGACCCTACTTTCCCTACTTCAAATTATGCTGAAAAAAATTCTTCTTGACCAAGAGCGACTCCTTGTACACGACACCTTGTCCTACATGGCAGGACCTCTCAAAATACAATCCCAAGTTGTCCTCACAAACCACCGAATATTGGTTCTGCCCCACAAAGAATGGACTCAATCTTTAGGCTATCAGAGGCAAAATATCATTTGGAGTAACGTCAAAGAGGTCACTTTGGGTACGCTCGGAAAAAATATACAAATTGATACGTCTCTTCGAACACTCTCGCTGTGGGGTAGTGGCGCTCGCAGAATGTTTGAGTGGATTGAGCAATGGCGAAACAGTGGTCTCTCTTTAAAGACAAACTGGGCTCTATTGGAAAGACGTCAGATTGTACTCTCAGCAGAAGTGTTGATATCAGTTGGAGCTGGACTTGCCGTTTCCGGAGAACTCACCATCAATAGAAGAGGATTCAACCTCTACTATCAAACGATTACAACCACCAAGAAGGTGTTCACATGGTCAGAGTTAACAGAGCCTAGTTACTCCGCTATGTCACAAAAATTCAAGTTCACGGTTGATAAGCAACGATTCGTCTTACAGGGAAACCAGGCGCAATTGCTCAATCATTTAATGGATGTCTTCAGTAAACAAGACATCTTTGTCGACTGTTTATGGGAAACTCAATGGGAAGACAACAACAACAAACCGTCTGTCGGTTTTATGATGCTTGGACACAGAGCCTTATACTTCTTTCCCTGCGGCCTACAATCCTCAATATCAAACCAGCCCTATATTCGCATACCCTGCTCTAAGATTCAACACATAGAGAGAGAGGACGGAATCATTAAATTAGTGACCTCCAAAAATCAAGTCTGGCGTCTATCGGTTCCTGTTCCAGACTTGTGGATGGGATATATGAATAGACTGCTCCTGCACTTTTGGAATTCACAATATGCGACAGACCACGATGGTGCCCTCTTCTGTACACAAATTCACAACAATCTCGAAGCGGTTACGATGGGTCAAATCCGAATGGATATAAACAACATTGTATTTCAGCCCAATGGCTTAAGACCCGCTCGAGAAATACCTGTATATGAAGTGGTAAAACTCCATAAACGAAGCTCTCGATTGAGCATTCAACAAGATGTACAACCCGAAGGATTCGAGTTCTTAGATGAGAGTCAAGTTGCTCTGATGGCAGAACAGATTGAGCCAAAATTGTCTCCAATGTCCTTGTCGTTTATTGGAAAAATAGAGCCTACTGAGACCATCCTAGGGCGCGTAAAGGAGATGAGCATCTACATGGATGGATCTTTGCTCGTCAGTATTCAAAACAGTACCATCATTCAAGAAGACGAAAAGTTGATCATCCTGTGCAATCCAATTGCAGAAAGAATTTTCATTCCCCAAAATGTACGGGTGGAAGTGGATATTATATCCAAAGATGGACATTACATCTTCAACGGCTTGGTGTTGGAAAACAACCTTAATAGAGCAGATATAGACGGTCGTCATTCTCTAACCACTGAATTGCTCGGACATGTACGCTTGATCAATAAACGAGCTTCTTTTCGCGTGCCCACCAACAAGGCTGTACAATTTGAGCTGCAAAACTGTGACTTCTCTCTTGCAAACAATCAAGCGCATCTCATTGACTTATCGATGGGTGGATGCCAACTAATATATCAGCATAACCTCTATGGAACGGACTTCAGTGCACTTAAAGACGAAGCCGTAACCGTTGTTGTCTATATAGAATTGGAAGAACCCAAACGTCGAACAAGAGGAAAATTCATTCAAGCAGAGAGACAAAAACCAAAAATAGAATCTGTGCCATTCCCCGCTAAGATTCGTCGGATTTTCCAGCCTGAAGATGACCGAAGCGTTATCATGGGGGTAGAGTTTCTCGAAAACGCACCCAATGCAGAACATCGATTGATGCGAAAGATTCTAACTTTAGAACGCATAATCATGCAACAGCATCGACGTTCCTTGTCGGATGGTGGTCTGGAATAATCATGGTCGCACATCATCCTTTGCAAATATTTTTTGTATACATAACCGTAAAATTGACTAAATTAATGACGTTAAAAGGAATAATTTCAAATCCTGTAGAGAGTTCAATATGCCTATTGAGTTAAAAGAAAACGAAGAAGTACTCGCAACCGATCAAGTACTCCATTATAGCTCCAGTTTCTTTGCCCACAATGCAGACTGCTGGCTCACAAATCAGCGTCTGATGCTGGAACCCAAAAAGGCATTGGACAAACTGTCTGGTTCGAAGGCAGAAGTGAAGATCACCGAAATTTCAAACATTGAAAATAAATCTGGCATGATCACCATTCATCATGCAAACGGCACTCTCCAAATCGGTGGGTCTGGTGCGGAACGCGTCAGTGAACGATTGGGATTAATTTTAGACACGATCGCTCAGGGTGAGACGACACTGGAGAAGGTTCTTTTCCAGGGGGATACAAATGTATACATCAAAGGTCCTTTAAGTACGAAAGGAGAAATTATCCTCACCAGTAAAAATCTCACCATTCGCACGACGGACGGACTTGAAAGTTACATCTTTGATAAAAAGGAACTCAATACCACTCTTGTGGATATCTTGAACTTAGAATTCTCCAATCTGGATCAAAAACTCACCATTCACACGAAGCAAGACCGTATTGTTATCGGTGGAAAAAATGCTGCGCGGCTCAACACAACCCTACGTGGTCTAGAGGGAACTGATGTTGAAGAGTTGGAAAATGTAGCTGTAGAGCAACTCAGTGCTTTTGAGGCAATGCTGTACCGTGGTGCTTCAAAATCGGCAATTAATGGTGAACTCAGTTTTTCCCCCAATCGCGTTACATTCTCTCCGCAAAATGTCTTGGATACCCTGACTGGTGCCCAGCTGCAAATCATTCCATTTGATCAGATTCAAAAAATCAGTAAGAAGGGACGGCTGGAAATCACGACGCTATCTAATAAATTGGTATTTGTCACCAATAAATCAGAGGATATCTATGAAATTTTAGAAAAGGAAATCCTCAAGATCAAACGCCCAAAGTTGTTTACGGACATTCGTTCAAAACTCTATTCTGAGGATCTCGCTTTCAGTGAGGTCAAAGAACTCACTCTACCATTCAAACATTACAGTGAAACCCCAATCCTCTGTGACCAGTGCACCATTCAAAAGAGTGAAGGGAGCTGCTACTTTGCTTATGTGTTTGTAACGGAAGAGAAAACTCGATTGCTAACCCCGAACAAACAACTGTTGTGGGAAGGAAGCAACAAAGATGTCTCTATTGTAGAAAATAGAAACACGAATGATGCGACGGTTCAAATCAAACTCAAAGAACAACGAATCAAGTTTAAACCCTACTCTGGACTGCCATTCAGGAATTTCTACACAAGAAAGCTTAAAGAGAGTCGTCCTTCTGAAGCAGAACAATTTTCAAAGGAAAATCAACCTGTACAACGGATCTTAGGGTACACCAATCAAGTGGAGATTTCCTATAATGGAGAAGTCATCAACACGATTCTAAATACACGTGTCTCAGCTGAAAACCGTGGTATTCAGGTAAACTCTGATAAAATCAATGACTTCCCATGTCAGATCGGAGACAAACTGCAGATAGAAGTACCAAAGAAAGAAGGACGGTATCGTTTTCAGAGTGTAATAACCGAACAGTATTTGGTTGAGCCTGATCCGATCGGTCGATACTACGTTACGCTTGCCATTCCAAGCAACATCGCACTATTCAATGACCGCGGTGCATATCGAGCGCCTTTCGAACAAGAACTCATGATCACCGTTGTTAAACTACCGGAATACGATCCCGAACGTGAAGAGCCTTTGGACTTTTTAGATCAGGCTCAGGACATAGAAAAGACACTCATTCATTTATTGGATCTGTCTGTCAGTGGCTGTGGATTCTTAATTCGTCGAAGTATTTTGAAACACAACGTAGAGATGCACTGCTTGGCTTTCAAAGGTGAAATCGAAGTGAACGGAGAAATGATCCCATGGGTGGCAATACCCAAATATGAGGTGCCTTTTACGCAAAACAAAGTGGAGTTTAAACGTGTTGGCGGACAGTTCATTGGCATGAACAACCTCGATCGATCGATCATCAATCGTGCGGTTCTGAAAATTGAGAGAGACCAGCTTAGAAAGGAAATGGAACGAAAAGAGGACTAACTACGTCGGGGGCCGATTCAATCGACCTCGCTCAGTGCTTAGCCGTAAATTTCCCCTGTTCGACCGTCTGAAAGAAGGGTCTGGATTCTGGCAATCCTTGACTAGATCGGTTCTTTTGCGCCTCAAATAGTGCTTGCATCGGGTCATATGGAGTCGTTTGTTCCGAAGAATGAATGGATGGTTCAACCCCCTCAATTCGAGATACCAAACCTTCTTCCAACCATTCCGAGACAGGGAAACTCGAGAGCCTCTCCTCCGAAGACAACATCTCGGGTGGTTCAACACCACATCGTCGACACTCAATCGCCAATTGCTCAGCCAACAGTTTCAATTCGGAGATAGACACCCAAAATATCTCCATCTGAAGTTCATCCCAAGAAGTCACATCTTTCCACAGTCGTAAAAATACTGAACCTGGAATCGTTCCATT
>CAJWHX010000099.1 GCA_913040875.1 uncultured Pseudomonadota bacterium
AGTGGATGATGGATTCATAGGATGCCCGAAGGATAAAAAGGTTCGGTATACTTTCGTATCCGAACCTTTTTAAACAAGGGAAGCCGAAGAAGACAGCACCGCAAATCAACTTTTAGTCCTTTTAGACAGTGCGCTCATTCCCCCCATCTATCGACACATGACCACCAGTTGTGGCTTGCATATCTTTACCGACGAGCAAGTAGATGGTTCTCGCAACATCTTTAGAAGTGATGGTGGCTTTGAGAAGGTTGCGTTTTTTGTAGGCGTCGACACTCATGTTGTACTTGGCGGCACGAGCGGTCAGGATATCGTCGGTCCAAACACCCGTATCGAAAACGGCATCTGGGTGAACGCTGTTTACGCGGATTCCAGAAGGTGCCAGTTCCATCGTCGCAACACGAGCAAGCTGCTGCAATCCGGCTTTGGCAACGGAATAGGAAGCCACACCTGGTCCTGGTGCCTTGATGTTCTTCGAGCCCACAAAGACCACCGCAGGATTCCATCCCAACTTGAGAAATGGAATGCTTTCACGCAGTAAATAGAAGTGGGAGTCGAGATTGACCGCCATCGATCTTCGCCAGCCGTCGTCCGACAATTCTTCAATGCTTGCGGACGGGGGGAAGACGCCGGCGTTGCTTACCAATATATCGAGTGCACCGAAGTGACGAACGGTTGTATCCAGCAATGATTTCACGGCATCGGAATCTGTCAGATCACACTGTACACCCAAATAGGATGGATTGCCGTCAAACAGTTCTGTGACCGATGGTACAATATCTGCGCCTACGACACAAGCCCCTTGACTGAGCAACTCTTCTACAGTCGCGAGGCCAATTCCAGACGCTGCGCCCGAGACAAGTGCCACTTGTCCTTCCAGTGACCCCGTTGCCTTTTTGCGTTTCAGTTTGGCTTGCTCGAGTTCCCAATACTCCAAATCAAAGATTTCCTTTTCTGAGAGGGCCTTCCAGCCACCCAAGAACTCTCCCCACTGAATGCACTTCGACGTGTGATCAATCAGATCTGAAATCACGCGCAGACGCTTGCCGTTGGGTCCAAAGACAAAGCGACCTTTATTCGCCCACAGCACCCACCGAGGAGCCTGATCCAAGCAGGTCAGTCCGCCTTCTTGGTTTCTGTCGAAATAGGCTTTATAATCTGCCGCGTATTTCGCCACATCCTCTACGTGATTTCCAGTCGAGATCATCGCGATTCTCTTACAGTGCAGCACGTGGTCTGGCGTCACCGGTCCGCGCTCAGCGATCTCTAAGGATTCGACAGTCGACAGCTTATCCGCTGAAAATCGACCTACCAGTGGACCACCCTTTTGCTGACAGACCGCAGCGCGCATCGCTGCAATTTCAATAGCGGCACATTGAACCGCATCCGCATCAAAGCCCAGAGAACAGTCCCAAGCACCTTGTGTTTTCAAGAAATCTTCTGCTTTACTCACAATGGCAATCATTTTCTCATAGCTCGTCTGGGCATCGTCATTGAAGGTAAACACACCGTGATGAAGGAGAATGATCGCTTCACAGCTTGCCCAATCGAGGTCCTGAGTGGCTTGATGAACTTGCTTGGAGAGAATGAATCCCGGCATTTCATAATCGAGCACCAGCACCTTTTCCCCGTAGATCTCACGGATCAAGTCGGGACCATTTGGCGTATTGGAGATGGCGACAACCGAATCGGCATGGGTGTGATCAACATAGCGAAATGGGATGATGGCGTGTAACAGTGCCTCAACCGACGGTGCCGGTGCTGCAGGATCCAACTGAGACATCTTCAATTCACGCATCATGTCGATATCGGACAGTTCTGGAAGAGCCGCCAATCGCTTCAGTACATCCAACCTTGTGGGCGAAAAGCCATTTTCACGAATGGTTTTCAAATCGTGACCGGACCCCTTTACATAGAGTACCTCGACGTCATCTCCGAAAATGTCCTTGGTGGTTGCTTTCACAGAGGTGTTCCCGCCACCGTGCAAGACCAGATCTTCACTTTGTCCCAGCAATCTAGAGGTATACGCACGCATCTCTAATGGGGTTGTATATTTTGACGCTTCTGTCGTATCAAACACGCTTTCCATAATAGCTCCAAAGTGAATTAATTCTGTTCGTTCATGGACGGTCTTTAAAAAGGGATTTCAGCTACGTTGCCAATCCCAATCAATATTGCTCTGTACCATCCACCCGATATCAATATACGGATTGAATTTATTGGCAACATAAAAGTTGATTTTATCGCCTCTAATTTCACTGGCTCACATCAAATTTGCTGATGAGTCGCTCCCTAGCCCCATACAAACTGCGTATACTAATTGACCGAGTTCGGTGGAGACAATAGACTGGTCATCGCCTGCAGATTGCTCACTATGAGCACATCGCCTTGTTGATAGGCGAGATTGTCTGCATTGACTTCACTATTGGCATCAAGACACAGAATTAAATCATCAGCCCATACCGCACCGCTACTGTTGCGAAGCAATATTACTTTTCAGCTGGTTTTTCAGGCTCACTGGAGGGAAGAGCAGCGACTACCTTCGCTGTTTGACCAGTGACATCTGCAACAGCAGTTGGAGTAGAGTCTGCCAACGGTCCCTTCTCTGGCCACATTTTCACCAATGCCTCTACTGAAGATACGAGGTCAGCGTTATTTTGTTGCTTTGAGATCTCCAATGCTATCATAGAAAATCCAAAGGCATCTTGATACTCACCCGGATCTGTAATCTTGCCTTCTTTCACGCCAATCGCGTACTCCTCATCTACCGTTTCCATCAAGAAACGAATGATATCCGAAGCATCTCCGCCTGCATTTTTCTGGAGCAATGCGATGTTTGCCTCTGCCTCTTTCAGCATCGGTTCAACCTCTGCAGCCGGTTTGCCTTCATCGAGTGCTTTTGAGACGGCTTCAAACACATCTCCTTTAAAGCCAAGAGCATCAATGCCAGCTCTTTCCGCTGCATGGGTTTCGGACACTGGATGCAACAAGTGTTGTGCAGCCTGATCTGGTGCACCAGCACGATACAGTGTCAATCCAGCAACCACGTGTCCCGACATGAAAGCCACGCGTTTTTCAACGGCTAATTTTTGCATCTCTTCCATTTCTTCAGGCGAATGCTTCATCTGCATTTCCTTTTTGACTTCCTTCGGAGCCTCGACCTTCACTTCTTTGACAGGTGTTTCAGAAGCCTCTTCTTTATCACCGCAGGCAGTAATAGAAAGACTCAATAACAGGACAGGAATAAATAAACGGCTGACTGACATAATAACATCCACGTATTCTAAAACGTCTATCAGAAAGAACGTCTGATAGACCATCGTTAATTGTTGTGAGTACTCATCTATTGAGATTGATTATCAGTTTCAATAGATTGGAAGTCATGTATTGTAATCCCGTGGAAACGTCCATTAAAATTCAATTGCAACAGTAAAATTCCACACTCATTGAATGACAGAATCAACGTCTACATACTTCTCATTATCAACTCGAATCCACTACAACGCAGTCCGTTGTTTCAACTCTTTCATACCGGGCAATTGAATCCCAAAGGTCGATGCTGAGCCCAATGTTTCCATTTCTGTTAGCACACTGTCGAGCGTTGCTTTGTCTCCAACATTCAGAGCGTTGAGCCCAATCAAGTACTGGAGATACACATTGAATCGCTTTCGCTCTGTAAAGTGAAGAGCCGTATCGCCCAACACTGCACCGACTGTTGCAAGCTCATCTTTCCAATCTTTTTCAGGATTGGACAGCATCTCTGCCTCGAGTGCCTTGGACGTGCTGAGTGCCAGAAAGTAGCTATTCTGGAAACCCACAGCCAGATTGGCACAGAATTCCCAATGTTTACGAGCCTCTTCATAATCTCCATCGACAAAATGCAGCTCTCCTGTACCATAGAGTGCACTCAGTTGGTTTGTCGTTGGAATCGTATCTCCAATTGACGTCGTGAATGTTGTCATGAACCCTGCTTCATCATTGTTGTCATGTTGAATCGCCAGCAGGAGATCCAGTGCTGGTGCAAATGTCGGATCCGTCGCCAAGACCTGCTGAATACTATCTGCTGCAACTTCTTTCTTTCCGACCTGCCAAAGTAGCTCGGCCTTTTGAACGACCAAGTCCAACTCTCCCGGATATTGACGGACTGCGGCTTGAGCATCCTCTAGAGCAGCATTCGTGTTTCCACGCACTCGATCGGCAAGAATTTGAAGATGCGGCACCACTCCCAAACGCATATTTCGCTCCGAATATCGCTGAACGACACCATCAAAGTCAGCCCCCATCTTATAACGCATGGCTACGAGATAGTTGAGTTCAATCAACGGATCCTTTGTCTTTTCGATCAATTCCAGCCACGACTCCTCCAAGCGTTCTCTTGGGACTTTTGGATCCCAACTTTTGGACAACAGTTTAAATAAGGTTCGAAGTTCCAAGCTGGCATTTGGGTGTGAATAACTGTGTAGAGACGTCGAAAACAATGTGGGGGGCAGAGTGTGTTGACCCTGTAAAATCAGCGTCAACGTATACAGGTTGTGCACGATTGGATCAGATGGTTGATCGGCATGCAATTCACTCAACAACGTCGCGGCCGCCATCAACTGACCATCCAAAACAAGTTGCTTCGCTTGCTCAAAATCAGTGACGGTGGCTGGGTTATCTATCTCCATTTCAAGAATGCTCGTGTTCTGTGTGGTCAAGCTGAGCACGGCGAAGTCGTTCCATTGAAACCCTAGGAACAATGACACCAACACAACCACCGCACCAACGACAAGCGACGTAGAGGATTGCTCACTGGTCGGAGTGTCTGGTTCATCAGGTGACTGTGGTGCTGGTAGACCATCTACAGTCGCCTCATTCTCTTCTGATGATTTCGCTGATGATTTTAGTGGATCGTTGTTCCCATGTTCTTGGATGGCCTCCGTGGTCTGCTGCTGCCATGGAGTTGTAGGCTCATCATCATCCGGCACATGGGTAAATGTATCGTTTGATTCTCGAACTTCAGTGGTGTATTTTTCCCATACTCGCTTCAAACGCTCCAGATTTGGACCAACCATCTCGGGTGTTTTGATTCGAGTCAGTTTTAGCTCATTGACTGTTGCTTCGTGGCACAGTTCCTCTAAATCTGCGGTCAGTTCGGAAGCAGATGCATATCGCATGTCCAGCTCTGCGCAGCAACCCTTATGAATGATATTCTGAACGGATAGAGGCAACTCTTTGACCATCTCGTCGCGAATATCTTGAATGAACAAATCCATCGGATCATCGAGTGTCATCAAATTGTAGAGCGTTGCGACAAGAGCGTATACATCTGTTTGAACAGTGGTGTTTTTGGTGTTGAGTCGCTGCTCTGGAGACATATATTGCAGCGTTCCCATCACCGCTCTGGTTCTAGTCTGACTGGTTTCTGACACGGTATCCTTGGCGATTCCAAAATCACTGAGTTGTGCCCCGTCTGCGGTCAACAGAATGTTGTCTGGTTTCACATCTCGATGAATAAACCCTTTCTCGTGCGCATATTCTAGGGCCCTTGCGATATCCAGACAGACCTTGGCAGCCTGTCCTACAGTCATCTTATCGTGCTGACTCACATAACTTTTCGCCGACCCGTATGGGATGTACTCCATGACAATATAGAGCGTCATCCCTTCCAGTCCCAAATCATAAATCTGCACGATGTTTGGATGCTTCAAATTCGCCATCGCGACCGCTTCTGTTTGAAAGCGATCTCGAACGTCATCCCCCAATAGAAACTCGGGTTTGAGAATCTTCAATGCCCTGTCAATCTTCAAAGATGTGTCGTAGGCCTTAAAGACGGCTGCCATTCCTCCAACGCCGATACATCCTTGGATTTGATACCGACCGTTGGACAGCGTCGGCATTTCAAAATGGGTTTGTGTGGGATCTTGAGAAGGTGAAGAGGTGGACATACTCGGCCTATGATAAAACGTACTTTCCATACGATCTACAATCGTACGGTAGATGGAACAACTAAAGAATTTACCCCTGCAAAGACTTGCGACCGTCGATGAGCGCTTCTACAACACTTGGATCAGCCAGTGTCGAGACATCTCCGAGATTGGTGAATACATCTTCAGCAATCTTTCGAAGAATCCGGCGCATCACCTTTCCAGAACGAGTCTTAGGGAGTCCCGTTGCGAGTTGAAACTGATCCACTTTTGCAACGACACCAATCTGCTCTCGGATGCGCTGCTGAAGCTGAGATTCAAGCCCCGCATGGTACTCTTGTCCTTCTGCCAAGATAATGTAGGCGTAGACCCCCTGCCCCTTTATCGGGTGGGGAAAACCAACGACTGCAGCTTCTGAAATCTCTGGAGCCTCGGTGAGAATCGCTTCAAACTCAGCCGTTCCAAAACGGTGTCCAGACACGTTGAGTACATCATCCACCCGTCCAGTGATCCAAAAATACCCATCATCATCTCTTCGCGCACCGTCGCCCGTAAAGTAATAGCCAGGAAAGGGTGCGTAATAGGTATCAAAGAAGCGCTTGTGGTCTCCCCAAATCGTACGGGCTTGACCTGGCCAAGACTGCGCCATACACAATCGGCCTTCTGCGGGCCCTTCTAGTATCTCTCGATCCTCTGTGAGCAAGATGGGACGAATCCCCGGCATTGGAAGGGTTGCAGAACCGGGCTTCATTGGCGTCGCCGGCGCGATGGGCGTGATTGAAATCCCACCGGTTTCCGTTTGCCACCACGTGTCCACAAGCATACAGCGAGATCTTCCCACCACATCGTAATACCACTGCCACGCAGCTGGATCGATTGGCTCTCCCACAGACCCCAGTACGCGCAAGGTTGCCGTATCGTACTTCTCTACAAAATCGGTGCCGTGAGCCGCTATCGCACGCACCGCAGTCGGAGCCGTATAGAAAATCGTGACCTTGTGGCGCTCGACCAAGTCCCAATAGCGACCCGCATCTGGATACAGGGGTGTCGAACCAAACATCAACGTTGTCGAACCATTGGAGAGAGGTCCAAAGACGATGTAACTGTGTCCAGTGATCCATCCTACGTCTGCGACACAGGCAAAAACATCATCCTCACGCAAATCAAAGACCGTACGATGGGTGTAGGTCGCCGTCGTGATGTATCCGCCGCATACGTGAACAACCCCTTTTGGTTTACCGGTCGAACCAGAGGTATACAAGATAAAGAGTGGGTCTTCCGCATTGCAGATTACTGGCTCACAGACACTCGAAGCCGACTCTACAGCCTCATTCCAGTTTTGGTCACGCCCTTCTACCCAAGCAATCTCATCACCGGTTTGATGATACACAAGGACCGTTTCCACACGCTCAGTACAAGCCTCATCAACGGTGTCCTTGAGGGCAATCTTCCGTCCTCCGCGATAAGCCGAGTCTTGAGTCAGAATGACCTTTGCCTCACAGTCCTCAATCCGGTCTCGAAGCGCATTCGAACTGAATCCACCAAAGACCACCGAGTGTACTGCACCGATGCGAGCACAAGCCAGCATCGCAATCCCCGCTTGTGGAATCATTCCCATGTAGATGATCACTCGATCACCCTTTTCAACACCGTTCGCCTTCAGAACATTCGCTAGCTTACAGACTTCCGCAAGGAGCTCGGTATAGGTTAAGCGCTGAATCTGATCGGGCTCATCCCCTTCCCACAAAATGGCGACCTTGTCTCCGCGCTCGGCAATGTGCCTATCCAAGCAAGAAGTCGTGATGTTGAGTGTACCATCGGCGAACCATCGGAATGGATACTGCTGAACAGTGTAAAAGTCCCCTTCCAAACCAAGCGTAGGTTCCGTTTTCCAATCGACGAGGGCTTTGGTTTGCTCGAGCCAAAAGGCGTCTCGTTCCGCAATCGATCGATTCCAGATCTCTCGGTACTGCTCCATAGTTTGAATGGACGATACAGACCCTACTTGGGCATGGGATGTGGGATGATAGAATTCAGACATAGACACCTCGTTTTGTGTACAAACTATAGCAAAGTTTGGGTCTAGGGCTTCTGGAAAGTCTGTTGATGATTGTAGATGGCCTATGTTTTTGCCATTTGGATTGTACATACTATCACCAATAGTCTTTAACCCCTAAATTTTTTGGTTGATGATAATTGGCAATAATGAGGCACGATGTATACGCAGAAGTATAAATACTTTGAAAAACCGCTAGTACGGGCGTCTGAAACAGCATTCTCATAATCTCTACCCCAACAGTAAACATTGTTGCTAAGATCAATACCACAAATGTGATCATCTATTTCTGCTAATGGCTACGATAATCGCTGGACAACATGTCAAATATGTCTTTTAAGTCCGACTATGTCCACAGACTGTATACATCTTCTTTGTTCATGAGTACTCTATAGAAAACATTATTTACGGAAACACATAATTAGATTGAGAAAACTATTCCTTTTCTTACAATCTAGAATTTAGAAGGAAGAAAATTTGTAACATGTGTTTTATTTATCCTCAAAAGGAACAATTGTTCGAACCAATCGAAATCCAATATCGCGCCTTCTTACAGATGGAGATTCACTTTCCCTCATCTCAAAGATTGAAGAGGGCTCTACATCCCGCCGCCAATGGAGTTTATTATATCCACCACCAAGGGAGAGACGTTCAGCCTTACCATTACCATGTGGGTCTTCAATAATGCCATTACAGTATGTATCAGTGGAATGCATAAATCCATCCCAAGTCCATTCCCAAACATTTCCAAACATATCATAGATACCAAGATCATTTGGACTCTTTTGACCAACAGGATGTGTTGTCCCTGTATATAGATCTTCTCCAAACCAAGCCATCTGCGATAGAGTTTCATGATTAAGATTTTGCGTGCGCTTATCTGATCTGGCTGCCAAAAACCACTCTGCCTCAGTTGGGAGTCGATAACCATTCTTGTTCCAATGAACAATAATTTTTGGTTCCCCCCAACCATCTGATCGACACATCTGATCTAATGAATAGTTACGACTAAAATGTTTTTCTTGTTGTACTTCATTCAAAACTTCTTGAGAGAGTTCATATACCGGTTCTAATCCCTCTTGTTCACTTAGTTTATTACAAAACAACAAGCATTCAACCCATGTGACATTGTCTATTGGAGCATATGGAATATTATGAAGGCTATTATCATAGGACATTACAGACTTCCAAAGAGCCCATGTCACAGGATACTTTCCTATCATAAAGCACCGACTCACAGCCACATGTTGTAAACAATGTTCCGGAGGAGTGCCCATAACAAAATAATCTGGCGGAATGACTTCCATCCGAAGATATTCCTCTAAGAGCATCTTTTGTATTTTCTCAGGCATATCCTCATAGGTTACATCTTGTATCAATTCCAACAAAAATGAAGTAAAGCAGCCCAGTTCGTAGACTTTACTCCATTCAGGACTATCATAAATAGTTTCTATATAAATCTAATTCTTAATGAGTTTACTCCCATAGGAAACCTTACATTATTTCTTTGCTCAACAACAACATTACCACCACGTGACGGAACATAAGTTCTATGAGTTGATTCTTGTTGCTGATTTAATGGTGTATATCCTAAAGGAATTGCTGTTTGTGAAAAACTATTTTTTTGAAATTAGCAGCAAGGAGCAATTTAATGACA
>CAJWHX010000100.1 GCA_913040875.1 uncultured Pseudomonadota bacterium
CGGGTAGGTCCTGTGTTTGGTGATAATCATCACTCAGCCATCGCCCAGTCCTACCGTCTTTAAAACAGCCGAGTATGCCATCCTTCATCACTTGTGGGAACCCATGATCTTTACATGAATACGGTTGACTGTGAACTGGAACAGCTACTGACTCTGCGTGGACATTCTGGATCCAGACACCCCTAACCCACGACATCATGAGACTCGATGGCAACAGTTTAAGCATCTGAGGAACCGACTCCACCAAACTACTGCAATACTTGAGCACTGTTACGCCAATCTCGCGCTAAACATATTCAATCGACTTATTGAACCTCAACACCACAACAGTTCACGGAAATCGTGATGCCATCTGCAGCGGATCCTCCAGGACAATCTTCGGCAACCAATTCCAGTTCGTACGTTGTGGTTTCACAAGCACCAACGGAATCAACACTGGCACCAGACAATAGCACTTCTGTAGTCATATCAGAAGGGTCTTCCAATGTGGCATCACCTGACATGACGTACCATTGATAAGAAAGAGGATCACCATCGGCATCTGAGACACCGCTGTCGACCCCTAGTTGCACAGTAACATCTGCACAATCTGCACAGTTGTACGTATACCCACTCAACTCACAATCTGCATTTCCTGCGTCCACTGCAATTGACGTACCAGCTTCCACTGTTGGCAATGCATTGCTAAGGCGCTCAGACGCAGTGA
The DNA here is from genome assembly GCA_913040875.1 of uncultured Pseudomonadota bacterium. The sequence continues at coordinate 707 of CAJWHX010000100.1, forward strand.
TGGTTTGCAAGTCAGGGATTGACCACTCTGTCCCATCATATACGGACAACGATACAATATAATCACCAGCAACATCGGTATACAATGTGGGATTTACGCTTGTAGTATCTGAAAAGGAGTTGTTGTTGACTGCAGAGGTAGATGGCTTCGACTGAAGAGCCCACAGATACTCTAGCTCATCTCCATTCGGGTCCATCGAAGCTGAACCATCCAGTTGTATATCTGTACAGTCATACTCTTGTGACAAGTCCTCACCTGCATCTGCAACTGGGGCCAATGGATTTGCGGAGTATACATCGACAGTAACGGTATCCGGTAATGAGTCACTCACCCCATTGTTTACAATTAATGAGATCAGATATCGACCACCCACATCAGGTGTGAAGGTTGTGCTCACCTCATTGGGGGACTCGACCGCCAACACAGTTGAATCTTCCGGTCTCGAGACCACACTCCACGTGTACGCCAGTGTTCGGCCCAATGGATCCGCAGACTGAGATCCATCTAGCGTACCAGCAACTCCTTCCTCCAAGGTCAGATCAGAACCAGCCTCTGCAAGGGGCAGCTGACCTTCTTCAACCAAAATGACAGCCGAGTCCGGAGCAGAAACCAGTCCAGTACTGTCAGTCACCACAAGATCAACGATATAGGTCCCAGCTGTATCTGCAAAAAATGCCGTCATCGGGTCTACCGACCCATTGTTGGTAAATGGATTCTCTGCTTCCCCTAGTCCAGAGGACGGTGGTACCCTTGAAAAGCTCCAAGAGTACGTCAGTTCATCTCCATCTGGGTCATACGAGGAATCACCATTCAAACGAATTGGCTGGTCGGCGGTGTAGGAGCCACCCTGACCGGCCTCTGCAACTGGGGTCCCTGCTGTCGTAGAACCTGATGTCTTTGGTTGTTCGAGGGTATCTGAACGACAGGCAGCATAAACTCCTACGGAGAGTAGAACAAAGAGTGAACGTTGAACTGAGTTGAAAGTCATAGAGATTTCCTCTTTGAATAGTTGGGTAAATTAGTTGTTGGAGACGCACGTGTAGGTGATCGTTGTTTGATCATCATCGGACCGTTCACAATCTGAAACGGTCAACGTCACATCAAAGGACAAGTTGGCGTTCACGACCTGTGTTGGAATCTCTGCTGGGGTCAAAGCGGCATTCGGACTCGCAATATTCAACACACCACTGGGCTCGGACCATTGAAACTGTAAGGAATCGCCATCTAGATCAGAGGAAGCCGAACCATCGAGCATCACAGTATACGGAGCACAATCTGCACATGCCGAACTATACGAAGTAGACTGACAATTTGCAGAGGCTTCAATCGTGACAGAATCCCCAGCATTTGCGATTGGTCGCTGATTGTTCAGGATATCTCCAATCGTCAAGTCCACCAAGTCAGGTGCAGACCAAGCTGTCCCGTCGTTGACTTGAAGCTGAAATGTATACGTACCTATTTCATCCCACGTAAACTCTGGATTTGGACTGGTGGTGTCTGTAAAATTGGCATCTGTCACTGCCGAGTCGACGGGTGCAGATACAAGAGCCCAAGAGTAGGTCAGACGGTCTCCATCTGGGTCGAAAGAACCGTAACCGTTGAGTTGCACAGGATTCCCAGCGCATCCACCAAAGTCCATCGTTTTACCCGCATCCGCAGTTGGAATACGATTTTGTGAACCAACATCTACGGAGCAAATGACTGGATCTGACCAATGGTTTCCATCCGATACGGTTAATGTTGTGACAAAGACACCCGAACAATCTGGTACAAAACTTGGACTGCTGGTACCCTCGTTGTAAATGTTGTCCGAAGTCAATGTTGAGCAGTTCGGAGGGGTGAGAGACCATGAATATGTCAACTCCGCAAGTTCTGGATCGGAGGAAGAAGAACCATCCAAAGTCACAAGCTGCCCTATCTCGCCTTCGTAATTTCCGCCACAATCTGCGGTTGGAGTAGCGTCACTAGCCACAACCTCGATGACAATGAAATCTGCATCGGACACACTCAGACCATCCGACACTTGTAAAGAGACGACATAATCTCCTGTCACATCTGGAGTGAACTGCGGTGACATCGCTGCGATACTACGATTGGCCGACAGTGAATCTTCAGTCACCGCTGATAGAGCCGGCACACTAACAAAACTCCAAATGAATAGAACATTGTCATCGTAATCGGAACACCATGTACTGTTCGATGCGTTTAGAAACACCGGTTGACCAAGCCCAACAGTTGTATCTGTCCCAGCCTCGGCAAGAGGCGCCTTACAGGTCTCTGAAGAATCAATCGCTGTCCCTTTCGTATCTGAACATCCTACGGTCATGCTTGACAAGGCTATAAGGAGACCCAGCGACAATCTAGAAGGAGACAATGGATAAATAAAAGGGGCCGACTTAGACAAAACCACTTGTTGTTTAGCGCTGCGCATGTTGAAAACCTACCAAAGAAATGGAACCAATCCTTACACTCTATAAAAAAGTATAGATGACTACACTACAATGTAATGACATAACAGGACTAATTGCAAGCAATACCCTTGTCATTTCAATAGAAGCGTACAGTTATGTATATCATATCATACAATCCATGATCTGACATTGTGGAGATCAAATTGATACAGGTGTTGGACACATTCAAACTTATTTCGGTAACTTTCCGTTCAGTGATGAGTCTATGGAGTGGAAAAATTATATCAAAATGGATATATGCCTGTGTCTACAATCATTTGGAGTAACCAATGGGATTCTTTGATTTTTTATTTAGCGGTGGCGAAGATTCACAGCTCAAAAAGCACATCAAACGATTGACCAATCTAAACGCACCGCAAGAAGAACGACTACTCTCTGCGCAGTGGCTTGCAGATAAAGGCTCTCCAGAGGCTCTAGCTGGATTGTTGAAGCGATTTTCTTTGGTCTATGAAAAGCAGATGAAAGACATTGAGGAAAAGGAATACCTATACAAGCTGTTAAGAGCGCAAGGAGAAGCTGCTGTCGAGCCTACCAAGACATGGATCCGTGACAACACTGCCTTTGCAATCCCACTGCGAATTGTCGAGGAGTTCGAAGGTCCAGAAAAGACTGTTTCCTTTCTCCTAGAACTACTGGGACTTGAAATGGACCCTTTCAAAACCGAGAAAAAACGACAGATCATCATTAAACTTGGCGACTTCACTGATGAGAGAATCATTTCCCCTGTATCCGCATGTTTATTCGACTATGACGAAGAGGTTCGACTCGCATCTATTGAAACATTGCACAAACAGAACTCCAATGAATGCCACGAAGCCTTCGTTGAAGCCTTGGTCAATCCGGAAGAGGAGTCCAATCGACTCAAAATTCGTCTGGCGGAAATTTTAGAACAACGAGGATGGGACCTCTTGGACAAGGGTGATAGACTCCAGAACAATCCTCCAGTTGGCTGGCATTTTTCCCCAGAGAAGAACCAACTGGTTAAAGGTTAATTTTCCCAACGGTGACTCAGCGCTCTATTTGAGTTGAGAGGGAAACTGAATGGTGGTGTCCTGAGCTCGCAGGTTTAAAGTGTGTCCATCTACGGCTCCTTCAAATGTAGGATCGACGCCCCATATTTGCTTTGTAGAGGGAGCCTTATTTAGCAAACGGTCCGACCAGACAATGTTGGCCTCAATGAGATACCAAGAAGCCAACACACGAACCTTAGCCTCCATATCGTCGCCCCATCTTCGAATGGGTTTGTCATCAATTAGAAGCACAGGCTCTCTGTCCAGCAAACTCGCAACACGTAAATGTCCCCACTCAGAACACGCATCTTGAAAAGCACGGTATCGATCAAAACCGCTGAGTGAAAGCATGGTACTCAAGGTGGTCTCTGCAACAGCAAATCGATTGTGGTTTCGGAAAAACCTCATTTGCAACAACCGCAACAAACCAGGATACCAATGGGGCTTTTCAACAGGCATTCTCCACTGACCGAGTTGTATCCCTGACAACCCGATCCCCATCACTTGATGATCATTGCTCCAACGCAGAGAGACCGTTGCTATAAATACAGGGTCAGTCATCAAAGCAACTTGAATCTCCGGATTGGAAATCACCTGCCTCAGCTGCTGAAGCGAACCAGCATCCAATACTATCTCGAGAGTGATGCTGACATCTCTATCTTCAACCCACATTGAGGCACACGCACCATCAAACCAATGGACTTCTTCGACCCGTTGCTCCCCAAAAACTTCAACGTCTTCTTCTTGTGCCCACCCCCACTGTACGATTAAATCCACCAACGTCGCTTCATCAAATACCGAAAACCACAATGCTATTGCATCTGCAAGAGCCGTCGTTTCTGGGGTGGCCATTTTGAACCGCATCCCTTGACTGGAAATCTCCGTCAAACGACAGTACGGCAAATCTGCTAGGCCCTGAACTTCTATGGAACGTATGTACATGACTCTCTCTAAATTGCTTTTTGATGGTCGATTGGACTATTTATTTGGTGTTGGTGGCTGTCCTTGAGGGGGTCCCATACCTGGCATTTTCAGAGAAATGGCCTCCATCATGAGGCGATGCTGAGTTTTCCAAAGTTCCAATTCAGCCTCCGTATAGGTCACTTCCGGGAGTTTCCAAGCACCAATACCAGCCGCCTTCGCCACAGGAGGACCACACAGTGCTGTAAGTGCATCGATAATCCCTTGTGGCATACGCTCGGCACCATTTCGATACCCTACAACAATCCATCCAAAGCCAGCATCTTGAAGAACCGCTAAGTCTGCGCGGTATTCGGACTGCATTGTACCACCCCGATTTTCATAAAAGGGCACCAAATCCTTAAACAACTTGGTGGCTTGGACAAATATTTGTCCTTCACGAGCAAAGTACTCTACTCGCTCAACGGGTACCGCGTGCAGTTTATGACCATGAACAATCTGAGTACCCAAAGCGTTGTACCGATTTTCCATATCCGACCGAACTGCCAGTGCGAGATCAATCACCGCTTTATCATCCACCCCTCTCATCACAGAAAGCGCACTCGCCTCACGAGGTTGAAAACGGGACCATGGATATGGATTCATTTGACCCCACGAAATCTCCAACACGGCAAGCATTACAACAGGAATAGCCCATTTTGAGCGAGTCGCCAATGCCCCCATCGCAGAGATTGCCATCGCCGTCATTGCCAAAAATCGGATGGGAAAGTTGAGTGGTTCCGCCAGATATCCCAAGGCTCGATTGAGCCAAAACATGGGCATCACCAATCGAATCCCATTTGCAGTACGCATCTCTTCTCCGCCGACAGTCCAATAGGTCCCAAAGGCAAAAACAATCCCAACAACGGCAACAGCTAGCCACGGCGAGGCTTTTCTAGGATTTCGAACAAGTCCAACAAGAGCAAAGCCCGCCGCGAGCCACCCCAAGTATCTTCCTCCACCATAGGCTGCGTCTTCCGTACTCTGTGATTCTCGCTTTGGAGAGAGCAACTGACGTGTTTCCAATCTTGCAGCAGGAGGGTCGGTTACTGGTTGACCATGATTTTGAGTGATGTAATTCATCAACCCCACTTCAGGTACCGATCCCGTTTTATAAGAAGAGGCAAATGATTGAGTTACGGGGATTACAATTGCAATTGATAGCGCAGCCGCAACGACGTATTGAATCACCAATTTCGGTGTTTTACGTCCTTTCCAGCCAGTGAGGATCGCCCATGTTAACACCGAGAGCGCCAAAAAGAATCCCAAGTAGAAGCATGACAACATCGATCCAACCAGACAAACCGCGACCGCGAAGAACCACTTCCACTCCTGTGTTTTACGCGCCATCAACTGACATCCAAGACCGAGTGGTAACCACCAAAGATGATGCAACTCCCCTACACCAACATGAATAAAGAAGGCCATCACAGCAGAACCTTCGAGTAAGGTCCCCGCTACAAATCCTCCCACCCGAGACCGAGAGAGTAAGCGCCCAAACCATGCTCCCGTCACGCCTGTAAGGACCATATTGGCCAACGCCAAAAAGTTCGAGAGAGCAATCAGTGGCACCCATGGAAAAAATAGAGCCACCAGTCCATTCAGTGGCTCAATTGGATACAGGTCCATCCCAATCGGATAATTGACCAAATCTGTTTGATAAGGAAAATCACCGTATTCCCACACGCTAGACCGCATCCACCATAAAGTCCACAGGTGTTTCATACCGTCTGCTCTCGGAGAGCCCAAAGCAGCATAATTTGGGTATAGAATCATCGGATAGGTCAGTAGAACAGCGAGAAGTACAAACCAGCCTGTCTGCAACGTCCCCCATTTATGGTCCTCAAACCACCATTTTACTCGCAGCCACATATCAATCCCAAACCGCAACAAATACGGTGACTTGTGGGTCAGTGCTGACAAGACTGTAGAAGAGCCACGTTCCATTCAATCGTGCGACGCACAGCATCCCCAATTCCATTGCCGCTTCCCAATCACACAAAAAGTACTCCCAACAAAAGACTTCCTCGGAAAAGAGTGGCTCCGAAACTTGCCATGTCCACTGACCGTCTTGGTCAAACGTCGCAAGGACCCTACAGCGCTTTTTCTCCACCGTAGACTCAATGTCGTCTTGATACATCAGCCGCAGTTCTTCTCCATCAATGGCCCATTCTGTCCAATCATGAGAAATCGCCATCGTATTCATATAGACAGGTTCCAGCTGAGCCTGCACCGAAGCCTTGACCTTCAAGTATGCCCTATCTTCCAATGGATGACCTTGGGATGGTGTTGGCAAATGCTCAACAGAGACGCCTTCTATATCCACATCGAAAAATGGTATCACCTGCATTTTATTGTCGCAGTTCCGGATCACTCCCAGTGATCCCTTCTGCCATGGCGCCCATGAGTTCATACGAGACTGTAGATTTTTGAGAGCCGTCTTCAGTTGTTGCATGTTTTCAGGTGTCGGAGCACTAGGGGTCCCACCACCATATTGCAAGGGCAACGTTTCAAGCTCTCGAATCTCGATGCTGTGTCCTTTTGACGCAAATCCAATCATGAAGCGCCGAACACCAAATGGTCCACACAAAGCAAAGACCGCATCGTACACCCCTGCCTCCTGCATAGATTCAATCAACATCCCCTCAAAATCAGAACCATGGTTCTCTACCTGTGTTGTCAGCCATCCCATTGAACTCTCCTTGTTCTACTACCACGTACCTTCTATTGACCACGTATCCAAATTCACCACGGGAAAAGAACCCATTTGTGCAGAAATTTTCTGCTCGCGAGGTGCGGCACCTGGAATATCAGAGCCTTTTTTGTAGGTACCAGTGTGTACCTGAGCGGGTTTAAACCTTGTTTTCTTCATCACACCTGTATCCACAGAAGTACTGGACCAGCACCAAAGTCCAAAAGTCCCTTCCGCACTCACTCGATCAGCACCCTGCATGCGCTGTACATAAGTGGAGATATCCCTGCGACGTTCGTCAAAAATTATACAATCTCCGGCTCCCAAACCCTTCCTGGGCTCTTTGCCAAAGATAGACTCATCTAAGGTATATGACCTCAATTGATCCGAAGCGACCAGTGCTGTATTTTTATTGACAACCAAAATCGACTCCTCGGACTGTGTCTCCAAGAATGTCTCCTTCAGCGTCCATGCCGGATGTGTCCATTCCGGTTGCTGCACTCTAGAAGATACGACAAGATTGTAATAGTCTGACCACTCTAGCCACCACCAACGGGACCACCCCAATGTTCCGACTGCCAATACAGCCGGCAATACCCATCTCCAAGCAGCAAACTTTGGGAAGGTCAACCATCGTCCCACTCGAGTCCCCCCAATCACAATAGCGATTGTCGAAAATGCCAATGCCGGAGCCATATGATGACAGTGTCCTGACCAAGATCGGTCCACCCCGTGACCATCCGGAACACTCATGTGCAATACACACAATGCGACTGCAGGTGCCGCCACCAATGGTGCAAACCATGCCAAAAGCCCGAGTGGAATGAATACAAGCGCATAAAACCGCGTGTGATACACCCAACCTTCCAAAAATATTCGTTTCTGACCCAGTGAACCCAAAGCATTTTGAAGAGGCATATCATGGCCACCAGAGTCTAGAGGGTGGTACTTTTGTGCCCACCACACGTAAATACCGGCAACAATCAACACCACGGCTAAATTTCGAACCTGCTGTTTCCACTGCCAAACACCGTCAAGCATCGGTCGCGCCATCACAGCACAGAAGATAGCCATTGGGATGGTCTCTTCTCTGGGAGCAATTCCAAACAACGCGCCAACAATAGCGGCAATAAGCCATCCAGACTCAAAAAAATTCCAAGCCCAGACCAAAAATGGCAGGGCAAAACAGAGATCTTGATAGTCTTGAAGTGCAATCGCCATTGTTCCCGGCATGCTGAGGTACACCAGCGCGCCCCACAGAAATGCCCAGTGACCATTTCCAGTATTCGAGTACTGTCGTCTAGCGATCAAGCCAGCTGGAATTGCTCCAGACATCACGCCCAGAATTAGAATCTTCGACAACCAAAGTGCCGATGGACTCCATCCATAGAACCAAGCGGCTATCGGAAGTGTCAAAGCCCGGTGACCCGACCAAGTCCAAGCATCGTCATACCCTCGATGAACTGTTTGGAACCAAGACCCGGTTTCCGAGAAGTTGCGCATCAGCTGTTCATGAACCGCCATCGCATAAGGTTCAATCGTTTGCAGTGAGTCTATCCGTGCCCACGATGTGGACACAGCGGTTGAGTAAAACAACCACAGTGCCGGTAAAACGAATACGTACGGGATGATATCCCACGACAACTTGGATTTGAGTGCCTGCATAGTTGAATTGTAACGCAGTGATGCTCAGTTTTCAGTTCAAATATGCAGACAAATCCAGTTACGAAATTATTCCCCCCCAAACAACCCTCCAAAATTTTCTTTAATTATTTG
>CAJWHX010000101.1 GCA_913040875.1 uncultured Pseudomonadota bacterium
TGAGTCACAAATGGACGAGCCGCCGCACCACCTGGAATCACCTGCATCATCGGAGTTTCAACTTCCATAAACTGACGGTCTTCAAAGAATCTACGAATGTGTGAAACCACCTGAGAACGACGTCTAAAGATCTCCCTCGAAGATTCATTCACAAACAAATCTACATAGCGCTGACGGGAACGCAACTCGATGTCTGAAAATCCCTTGTGCTTATCTGGCATGGACTCAATACATTTGGATGCCAATTGGAATGAGGTCGCCTTTAGGGTAGCCTCTCCCATCTTGGTACGCATCACACCACCTTCTATACGAACCCAGTCACCCAACGATGTCGCCTTCCAAGCTGCGAAATTCTCTTCGCCCACATCATTTTTTCGAACGTAAATTTGAATAGAACCAGACCGATCTTGAACGGTTGCAAATCCAGCTTTCCCCTTGCCACGCTTCAACATCATCCGACCGGCTATCGAAAAGGCACCCTCTTCGCTTTCGAGATCTTCTTTACTGCGGTCTCCGATGGTTTCTAAAACCTGAGATATGATATTGGATACAGAGATGTTGTGTGGATATGGCTCGATACCTTCGGCTCTCAATTCTGCCAATCGAGCTTCTTTATCTGAATCAAATTGATACATGAGGCTTCCATTTGTTGACGGGTATAAAATCTAAGGGGCAATCGGTAAATCTGCACCAATATATCGATGCAGATTCCACGTTAAAGTCCAACTCTTTTATCGCAAACTCGACTTTTATGCCAGTTAAAACCCTTAGAGATGTGTCTCCATGTTTGCGACGCCTTTCACAGGGCCATAAAGTCTGACACACCAAGTAGAATCGATTTCCACCTTCAACACGCCTCCAGGCATTTTCATTTCCACTTTTGCATCTACCTTACCAAGCTTATGCGACACACAGGCCACCGCACAGGAAGATGTACCACTGGCCGAAGTCTCTCCTGCTCCTCGCTCCCAAATACGTATCTCTATGGTTTCTCTATCGATAACATTCGCAAACTGAACATTGATCCGATTTGGAAACAATGGGTGTCGTTCAAGATATGCGCCCCATTCACGCCATGGGAGCTCTCCAAAGGTATGCGCATCCTCCAGAAATACAACACAATGCGGATTGCCAATCCCCATCGTGTACGCAACCAGATGGGTACCATTCGGCATGTCGATCGATCGTCCCCACACCTTCTCTATAGTTGGAATCTCCAAGGGTTCAAAGGTCGCACCCCCCATTTCGACGTCAACCATGCCCGTTTCTCTATCCACCATACAAGACACCACATCTGTTCCTGTATCAATGGTAAACGCACTGGTGCCTTTCACTTTATTCTGCTCTACGGCCCACCACCACGCAAATATTCGTATTCCATTCCCGCTCTTCTCAGCCTTTGACCCATCTGGATTCCAAATCTGTAGCCCTATATCAGCACGTGAGGATCGTTTTGGTTCCAGTACACCGTCAGATCCAAGTCCGCGATGTCGATCGCAAATCTGTACTACCCTTTCCGGAGTCATTTCGTTAGACTGTGACAGTAAACCATCACTCCAAACCAAATAGTCGTTCCCCAATCCATGAGCTTTCCAAAATCGCTCCATCCAATTTCTCCATTTCGAGCTGCATCATGATATTGATAGATCCACACAACCCAAATGCTGTCAAGATACATGCTCAGTTATCCCATCTTACGGATTTATCCAAGTTCCCTCTACATGTCGTTTTTGGAGGGGATGGCTGGATGCTTCAATGCATTCGAGAATATGGGCATGACGTCCCATTCTTTGGTGTAAATGCTGGCACACTAGGGTTTCTCTTGAACAGCAATGCGAATTTACAGCGTGTCGCAGACTGTATGGAACAACAAAATTGGCTGGTCCACAATTTCCCACTCTTAGAATTGAGTGGGACATCGTTCCATGGAAACACAATCCACGGATATGCCGTCAATGATATCTACGTGGCCCGAACAGCCGGGGTCGCAGCAAATCTGCGTATAGACATCGATGGACAGAACATCGTAGAGCGGTTGATCTGTGATGGACTCATCGCCGCTACATCTCTAGGATCCACCGCGTACTCTGCGTCAGCTGGCGGAGCTCCTGCTCACCCATTGCTGCCGGGAACCCACATCACCCCCATTTGCCCACACACTCCAAGACTACGCTCCTTTATCATTCCAAGTTCCGCAGTTGTAGACGTCACCGTTCTGCATCCAAAACGCCGTCAGTGTCAGGTAGTGGGAGATGGGTTCTCCTATGGTGAAGTGGCAAAACTCAAAGTCACCCATTCCCAAGAGACTGTTCAGATTGCCTTCTTAGAAGACAACAATTTTACAGAACGGATGGTTCGAAAAATCTTACGGGCTTAATCTCTCGGTTGCAAGAGCTCTTGAAGTCGTTTCTGACTGCGTTGCTTTGAAGAGGTAGCTCGACCATCGAGTGAGTTCCAATCCGACGTTGACATCCCCGTAGATAAGGCAAACGCCATCGTATGAAAGTGCTCTGTTATGGCAGTTACATAGTCTCCATCACTGATGTCTTCCTCCCGTACTGGAAAAGATGCACAAGATAGTTGTTGTCCCATCGTACCCAAAAGACACACCTGATTGGATTGAACATTGATCGTGAATCCATCATTGCGCTCCTTAAAACGTGGTGATCGACTTAGAGCATCCGAAACTTGTTGATCGAGTCCACTGCCCAATGCAAACTTCACAGGCAATGCGATCTGCAATCGCCTAAATACACTCGGATCGATCTCCATGACCTTCTCGAATCGTTCGACTTGAGCAGTGGTATCACCTTGTTCCTCAAAAGCCTTCCCTTCTAGAGCCATTAGCCGAGCCTTCATCATTCGCTCTTCCACAGGTAATTGCTCTTTGGCCAACGGTGCCAACGTCAAGACTTCAGACCAATCACCCCGTTCATATGCAATCTCGGTTTCCATGGCTTTATAATACCCTTCTACACCATCAAAGGAGTCTACCTCACGAGCTTCTTCCACTGCAGCCTCAACAACACCCGACCCTAAGATAGAGACGAGTTCTGGTACCAACCAAGAGGGAACTCCCGTGAGTCCTTTGTCTAAATATGGTCTGACAGTCGAAATCAGATAGTCCTTTTCCTGCAAGATGGTTCGAACCGTCATGGCATCCACTTCATATTCTGGTTCACCAAACCAGGATGCCCACCAATGGCGAAACCGTTCCCACCAACCTTTTGAAGCCGCCTTTTCATGTCGTCGTTCAGATAACATCTGTCTTGCAATAGTTCTCAGCAACGTGTGTGAGCCTTGTGATTGAGCGGCTGTAGTGGAAATTACGCCTCTTCTATCTGGATAATTCAAGGCTTTATCAATCTTTTCAAAAGCAGTTTGCTCCTGACCACTCACCAATAGAACGAGTGCGAACGCACCATCGACATCTGCCCTTTTTTGAAGACGCATCGCCGGATCTTCAGAAGCCAAAGAATCCAACGACCCACTAACGGCTTCGATTGCGGCATCTGCGCGGCCTTGATTCAAATACAGATTAATCAAGTTGATCCACGCCGAAACCGTAGTCCCATCTCCAGATCGTGTGGCCAGACGTGCGTATTCCTCGACTTTATCAAAGGCAAATACAGCCATGGCTGAATTGGATGCATTGCTGGCATCAACCGCAATCCCTGCGCCTGTTTCTTGTGCATGATACAACGCTGATGAGCACGCATCCATCGATTCTTGACGTAAACCTTCCTCTCCAGCTGTTGCACAGAGAACATTCCACCCCAATGAGGCTTGCCAATTACTTTCGGACGCAATCCCTTGCTCACCCCAATATCGTGCCTCTGAAAATCGTCCCAACTTCATAAGGGGCCATCCCCGTTCTGCCAAGAGTGGATTGTACGAGGTACCAAATCTATCTTGATAACCCCTCTGCTTTTCGTTGTAGGCGTCGATCAAACTGAGTTCTTCCTCAAACTCTCCCATGTCACCCGTGACAATACGCAAAGACCACCACCCTTCAGACTCGAGTCGCCATGGCGGATCTTCAGTGTAGTCGTAGAGAGACTCATAGATGTCTAGAGATTTCCGTAGGTGAAAAGACGCTCGAGCATAATCCCCTTCACCAAGCCAAAAGGCTCGGCCCAGTACATGATGCCCAACGTAGGACTGAGGCTGCTCTCTTAGCAATTCTTGAGCCAAACGACGAGCCGTGACCCATTCCCCTTGACCATCAGCCTGCAACACCTGATCAGCGAGCATCCCTTCGTTTGGATTCCACTCACTGGCACTGGCAATGCCAAACATATAGACCAAAATGCTCATCGATAAACCTTCCGCGCGCAGGTTTCCATCGGTTCTTTTAGACACTCTGCTACCACTTCCATAGCAGAATCAGCGGCTGCCCCCATCATCAGACGATGGGCAAAAATATGTGGAGCGAGAGACTCAACATCTGTTGGTGCTACATATTGACGTCCCTGAACCAAAGCCCACGCTTGCAAAGCCGGCATCGCAAGAACCAAAGATCGGGTGGAGACGCCTTGCAATGCAAGTGGATGACGACGAGTTTGATCGGCAAACTCAACCAAACACCTTTTGATGCTGTTGTCTAATTTAACGGTCTCTGCTATCCAAATTCGCAATGCCAACAACTCTTGCACGCTCACCTTCGGAACGTCTATGGACGTTCCTCGTTTAATATCAGCAAAATTCACGAGCAAATCCAACTCATCTTTAGTAGAAATGTGCGTCATTCGAATTTTAAAGAGAAAGCGATCAAGTTGCGCAGTGGGCAGTGGAAAGGTACCAGCCAAATCCAATGGGTTTTGGGTAGCGATCACAAAAAACAATTCGCTAAGAGAATGCGTTGTATTGTCGATGGTACACTGTTTTTCACCCATGGCTTCCAATAAAGCAGACTGGACCTTTGGAGAGGTCCTGTTGATTTCATCAGCGAGCAAAATATGGGTAAATACTGGTCCCGGTCGAAACTCAAAACTTCGAGCATCTGGATCGAATATGGTGGTCCCAGTGACATCAGAGGGCAATAAATCTGGTGTAAATTGAACGCGGCGCATTGACTCATGTCGGGTTTCTTCTGACAGAATAGACTCTCCAAGTGCTTTGGCCAAAGTCGTTTTCCCTGAACCGGGGTAATCTTCAAGCAATACGTGCCCATCTGAGAGCAACGCTACAATTAGCAGGTCAATGACTTCATTTCGCCCTACGATCGACGCCCTAAGTCGTTTCTGCAATCGACCAATGATCTCTGCCGCTGTTTGTACGTTCATTTTAACACTCCTTGAGTCTGTAAATTCAGTGCCTTCATTTGGAGGCCCATGGGCTAAATGGGTTTAACCATCCAATCCATCTCCATCCTGTGGTATTCTCAACAATCTCGCTTGCCAAACGGTTTCGATACTGTAGCAATTCAGAACCATCCGTCTGTTCCTGTCCAAATACGTGCCCCACTTGTGCCCACACAATCAGCGTAAAGCTTGGGCATTCAGTATGAATACGAGCCGCAAACTGCTCTGGGCTCTCCCCTTTTCTACGAGTCCAACCCTGCTCTGACAGCGCATCCAGTGCGGAAACGTACACCCAATATGGGGTCGACTGGCGCAGGTACGTCAATCGGCGACGCACTTTATGAACGGCCAACCAAAGGACTATAGACATCAGCATAAAGGTAAAACCGTTCAGCAACACTCCCCGATATTGATTCCATAAAGCGCGCCAATTGATGGCACGTCGAAACTGCGAGTCAGGTTCTGCTCGGGCCAATTCTTCAAGAGCATCGAGGATCTCCATATCGGGACCATCACCCATTTCGTCTAGAACCGTTTGAGGTGCGATATCCAAAATGACCCAGCCCAGTTCTTCAACGTACAATTCCGGCCAAGAGTGCGCATCATTTGCCAGAACCAAAATCGCCGACCCTTTCTGTTGCTCTGCCGGAGTCGCATACCCCACACCCACACGTGCAGGAATCCCAAGGGCTCTCCATAAAAACACCGCGGCATGAGACGTGTGCACGCAATACCCGGTAAGCTGTGCGTGCGGACCAAAGAGAAATTCTCCTGTGGGATCAGAGGCCTTTTCATGACGCTCGGACATCGTATACTTGGTTTGCTCATCCAAATACAACTTGATGGCAAATGCTTGAGCCACCAGATTGTCTCTATACTCTTCCGGAAGTTTGACGACAATAGACTCTGCCAATTCTAAATAACGACGATCTTTTGGACGACCTGTCAAATGCGCCCAGTACTCATTGGACCATTCAGGATTGCCAATGTGCATGTCTAGAAATTGCTCATACCCGATGTTCAAAGCGGAAGATTTCGACCGATATGTTCGATTGAATCGTCCAGGTCTAGGATTGACTGTTGGTGTATAGTAGACCCCTGTCTCTAAGATAAATGGCGACGTATGCTGCGTGAGCAACGCCACATCCGCCAATACCGTTTTACGATAGGCATCTCGCGATGGTGGTGGCATAAAGGTGATCTCAGACTCGGGAAACCCTCGCGGCGCATTGTACGGAATCTCTGGATCTGTAGGTGCCACAAGGCGCAATCCATTGTATTGACTCTGGATCTCTTGTCTGAAATAAAAGGTTTCATTGGCTGGTGTGTAATCATCCCCCAACAACACCACGGCAACAGGCTGAGGCTGACCTTGTGATCCGGATTGCTTTTCTTCCTGTCCACTGTTGACCGTTTGTTCATTTTCGTCTGGCTGCCCAGAACCACCTGAGCCTGACGACTGTTCACCATCCTGTTGACCACCGTTCAATATATCTTCAAGCTGCTGTGGTGGCGGAGGGGTCTCCATCTCCAAAGGATCTACAAAAATGAGCGTCAGAAGCGCCAATATGGGAAACACAACAACCGACGCATGCCGACGATTGGACTGTTCAAAAACGGTTAAGACACTGAGCAACGTTGCCAGAGAAGCACCGATGATCCCCAGAGCCATAGATGGTTCTAGTCCGATTGACCAAGCCAAATCACTGAGCCACAAGGGGCGCATGATGATTTTGTATTGATGCGGAAAAAACACGACGGCTGTACCAAGGGCAATGAGTGCCAGCTCGATAAAGAACCACGCAGCTTGACGTTTGGCAAGGACACGCAGCAACAAGACAAACCCACCAAAACCAATCCCCGACCATAAGACTGTATCCAACCACAGTGCTCCCACTGCACCAAAAACGGATGGCACTATCGACCACTCTATCAAGAGATACTCGAGTGTAAACAACACCATCGTCAACAGAACAGCCATCGCGCCCAGAATCCGAAACCTCAGATCGATCCAAACCTTCCACTCTGCTGCTATAATGGCTAGCCATGAAGACACTACGGCAACAAATAAACCCGTCTGATTAAACACTGTCCAAAAAACAGACAGCACGACAGGTACCATCGTCATCATCCGAATGAAGGTGGTAAAATGTTTCACGCAGCACCCTTGTCAGGAAACTGTCGCATAAACTCTACAGAGTCGAGTACGAGCCCCGTTGGAAAGACAATAGACACAGACACCCCTCTCGATCCAAGTTGTTGCACGACTTCGCGAACGGACTCCCGATCCAACCGATCCAAGTCGGTTTGCCTAGGATTGAACAGAATCGTCTCCAATGAACTTCGTTTCTGAGGGGCTTTTCCCACCATACAGACTTGGATCGGCAAACGAGAAGCCAACGTCTGAACCTCTTGGACCCAAGTTCCAGATTGAGCTGGGGCAAAAATGAGCAACGACGAGGCATCTCGCTGTTGAGAAACAAATTCCTCCAGGCCTTGACCATCTTGAACATTGCTGTTGCCACTGGTGACGATCACCTCAAGTGCTGTCGCGACTTCTGTACAGGAGCCTTGATAACCATCCGCCCCAAACGCCCAATTGTCTCCCAATCTATTGTCGTGCAGGATAGATGTCCCGAGTGCTGCGGCGGAACTGTCAGAGGGATGCACTATCAGATAGGCCAGCAACCGTTGCACAGGCTCAAAGGCCTTTTCTGGGGTTCGAACGACCAACTGCCCCGTCCTCGCATACACTTTCCACAGAATGTAGCGTACGGGGTCTCCTTGTGCATAATTCCGAATATCGATTCGATCTCCGGTGGACAACCCGTATGGATGGGCTTGGTCGCCGCCACCTTGCAATCCTTGTAAAATAGTTGGAAGAGTGGGGGGAATAGACTCAGGCAGCACTTTTAATGTACACGGTTGTTTTGAAGCAAAACGGATTGTACAAATCCCAAAAGCATCTCCAACTTGAACTTTACGTCGAACATCCAACCAAACACCACGTCTGGTTGGTTTTAGAATCTCTTGAGTACCATCCAGTTCGACTTCCATTGATGGAGTTTCCCAATACCAAGACACCTGCATCAATGGCATCCACCAAGGAACCGTAATGGGGGCCTCCAATCGATGGGTTTCCCCTACACGCAGCAATAGAGTATCTGGTTCGATCTGTCGATATCGTCTCCACAACAGAACCCCGAACCCCAAAGTGAACACCATACTCACCAAAGACATCAATAGTCCTACAGCGCCGATAACAATCAAGATGAAATCGCTTCGATGAACACCAAAATACCAGACTGCCAGCCCCGATGAGGCACAAAAAAGTGCCCCTCCGGAGGTAAAGGGTAACCACTCTAAAAATGGTTGCATGCGCGTATAAACAGCATCAACATATTTATAGATTCTGAGGGGTAGAGGCATGCGAGATATCCATTGCAGTCGATCGATATACTATAACGTATTGTAAGTACAAATCAGACAGATTCAAGTCTCCTCTGGTCAAGTTGTCTTTCGATCGATTGTATAATTTCGTTAAACAATGCGCTTCGAAATGTATACACTGGAAAATGGATCTCATTCCGCCCTACTTTCTATCCGAAATCTCTCCCACTGTTCGTTGATAGAAGGTACCCCCCAGAACAGGAGCTCTCATGAAATACAACAAAATGCGCAAATACAATCGAAACCAGAAACAAAATCGTCGACACACAGCACAAACTGTTCGCGATGCCTTAGAAGGACTTAAGGTTCCCGACTATATTGATCGGGATTGGTGTGACCAGATACACTTTAAAAGTGTGTACCCAGAAGAAGAAAGAACCTATGGAATCACCAATCATGCTCAAGTACGCATGTCGCAACGAGGCATTTCAAAAGATGCCATGGCTGTCGTTCTGAAATATGGCCGTCGTGCACACGCCCAAAATGTCATCGTCTACTTCTTTGGAAAAAAAGAGATGAAAAGACACCTAAAACCAGGGCAACATGCAAGTAAATGGGCTGCGTTCAGAGATATCCATATATTGGTATCCCCTGCAGACGATACCATCATCACGACATACAAAAATCAGCAAATCACCATCAAGGCAGATTTCTAATACGGCCTAAACACTTCTGGTGAGGCGAAGACCAACCATTCCTTGATACTCAGATGGATAGCAGAATCTCGCTGAGCACATCGCCCATTTGGCTTCATGTTTCCAGGAACCACCTCGGCACACCTTCAAGGACTCCTTCTCAGATGCCCCCTCTGTCTGCTTTGCCTCTGAACCATAGGGTTTGTGATCATCCCAGCACCAC
>CAJWHX010000102.1 GCA_913040875.1 uncultured Pseudomonadota bacterium
TGGCGGACCCCCTTGGGTCCCTCTGAGCGCCACTTGGGTAGTCACCAGACCGGTCGTGGCACCATTCCCACACGTTGCCCAACATGTCGTAGAGCCCAAAGGTGTTGGGTTTCTTCTTCCCGACTGGGTGGGTCTTGTCGCCACTGTTGCCATCGTACCAGGCCACAGCGTCCAGTTTGCCGTAGCGCGCACCTTTGGTGCCGCCGCGGGCCGCGTACTCCCACTCGGCCTCTGTCGGTAGGCGACCACCTTTCCATTTGCAGTAAGCGTCAGCTTCATACCACGTTACCGCGACGACTGGGTGCTCATCTCCTCGGCCGGCACGTCTATGGGTTGCTCCAGCTCCGTCAGCGTTTTCTGTTCGCCATCGTAAGCCTGGAGTACTCCAATAAGTGTTGTCATTCCATCCGTCCGCCACAAATTGTTCAAAGGCCTGAATGCTCACTTCTGTGAGATCTATTTTGTATGGAGAGAGGGTGACAACGTGTGCGGGAGTTTCATCAGGAGTATTCCCGGATCCCATTGTAAACTTGCTTTCCCCAAAGGATGCAGTGGTATCGGCGTTTGCTGATGACATAAGTGTGGTAAATAAAGTTAAGAACATCATGTATATTCTATAACCGATGCAAATTTTAGAAAAAATATTATTCAAATTGTCCGAACATAAATACTTCCATCGTTTGTATATATGCAACAGCAGATTGTGGTGATTTATGGTCAACTTGCCGCCACATAAAACAAAGGGCTAAATCGACAGTAACGTTGGTTTTCTTTTGTGGACTGTTGTACACTATCTATCACAAGAGGAACATGACATGGCACAAGATACAACGGAACACAGTAAAAGAAGGTCTGGTACAAAGAAGTCTCCCTATCGAGGTCAAAAAACGATTCATCACAATGTACTTCGTGCTCTTGGGGTTGTTGGTTGGGAGCATTTAGAAGGGCCTATTTTGGCGGCGCTCGTCACAGAATCTCCGATTTTATTGATTGGAGAACATGGAACAGCCAAGTCTATGGTCCTCGAGAGACTGGCAGTAGCATTGGGGGTGACCTTTCGTCACTACAACGCCAGTATTTTGAATTTTGATGATCTAATTGGCTTTCCGGCTCCAGATGCTGAGGCTGGACGCGTACGATATTTACGTTCAGAATTAGATGCATGGGATGCAGAGGCCATATTTGTGGATGAGATTTCACGATGTCGTCCGGATATGCAGAATCGATTGTTTCCACTGATTTACGATCGCAAGCTGCAAGGTGCTGCACTCACAAAATTGAAGTATCGATGGTCTGCTATGAATCCACCACCATCAGAGGATGATCCCAATGCCTATTTTGGTTCCTTTGAGTTGGACGCGGCCTTTGCTGACCGATATGACTGGATACTTCGAGTCCCTACCAATTTAAGTGCCGACAGCCGTTTGCACATCATCAAGGGAACAACGGTAGAGGAAAATGCGGCTGAACGTCTACATGAGGCGATGCGCATTACCAGATCCAAGCTGCACTTGATAGAAGAAATTCATGGTGACAATATTGCGCGATTTTTTGAGAGTTTGTTCATGATTTTGCAGCGCAGACAGTTTGGTGTTTCATATCGCCGAATTCGGATGATGTACAAGAATTCGATCGCACTGATTGCAACCGGGTACTATGAGAATATATCGGATGCGCTTTATCGTGCCGTACTGTACAGTATGCCGCAAAACACCAATCAGGAGATCAAAGGTTCTCATATTCAACCGTTGATCGGGTTGGCACTCAAGATCCAGTCCATTCCTGTGAATGATATCCGAAAGCAGCTGCTAGAAGAAACGGATGAGATTAAGCGGGTCGTACTTGCCTTGCAGTCGAAACAACAAGATTTGATCACCGCAACGGTATTGGACTCCTATGCTTCATTAAAACCAGCGGAGCGTGTGGGGTTGTCGGCACAGCTATTTCCAATCTTAATGGAGTATCACCCAGAGACACCTGCGATTGTATTGATGCAGTTGGCCGATGATGTGTCTAAAATCCAATCGTTGCAGGCGCACACAGCCCTCATACCAACGCACTCAGAAAAGTACAGGATTGCCCAAAAAATTGTGTCTTCAGCAGCAATGTTGCGAACAGATCAGGCGTGGATTGAAGATGTTCTATGGGTTGGGTTTGAGCACAGACTGATTGAAACCATTGAAGAAGTGATCAATACTGCCAGATTTTGTCGTAAGATTATAGGTCTGCTGGCCCCGTTGAAGAAATGAATGGGGTGTGGCGGTGTATGGATCACAAGATTGAACGAAACGAGGGGATGTAAATGATAGAAAAGGGACAAGCATGGCACAACATGAGTGCACCTCCGCGATCTCAGATTCAAGTCGCTCCCAATCGAAAAGGGGGCGCTGTGGTTCGGATAGCTGTTCCCGGTGTTTTACAACAAAGTTTGGATTGGAAACAGTACATCATGGACTTTTGTGAAGTGGACACATGGGACAATTTGATTCAATATGCCAATGATGCTCTACCAAAGGTTCCTCCATTGCCGCCATTTTTTGTGATGGGCGCCACAAAAATGAAAGCTGAGTACCAACTCGATCCTTTGGTGACGGTTGCATTGCTCGCTAGAACAGCTCAAAATTTGTGTTTACTGAATGCCAAGCCCATGTATACGTTCGAGCGACTTAGACAAGGACGAATGCTGAATGATCAGAGAGTGATACGGCACCTCACCCTATTTCACATTGAGAGGGACATATGAGCGTATTGAATCGAATCCACAATCTGATCGCTGCGATGCCATATGGTCTTGAGAAGATGATATCACTGATGGATATAGAAGAGTCCACAGATGTGAAAACCGCTTGTGTACCAATAGGGGGGCGACCGAAGATCGTCTTGAATCCCGAATATGTCAAAGAACATTGCGAGACAGACGAGAAACTATATATGCTGATTCAGCATGAACTCCACCACGTACTGTTGGGGCATACGAGACTCTTTAAACGAAGCACTCCGCAGCACAACATCGCTTTTGATGCGATCATCAATGCCATGCTCTGTAGAGCCAAACCCGAACCAGAATGGACGGCACTCTTTCGAGACAGTTATGCCCATGACAAGTTTCCAGAGTGCTTACTTAGACCCCCTGAAAATTTTCCAAACAAGCCAATATTTCCAGAGGGGATGCCGGAGAATGTATGCGCAGTGATTGAATCCATTTATTACAGTCAATCGGGTACCTTCTTTGATGTCTACGCACTGCTGGTGAAAGTGGTACAAGTGACCATCCCAAAAGACATGGATGCAGAAACCATCGCAAAACTCTTTGGGAATGGTTCTTTTGGACTCTCGCCAGACTCGGATTTGGTGGCAGATCTATTGGGGAATCACGATGAAGACGCACGAGGATTGGACAGTCAAGATGACCCAGATTTGTTTGATATAGTCCGCCAAATTGTTGAAGAATGGCCACAGCCACCCACTCCGATAGCAGGTCGTTCACTCAACGATGTGTTGAAAGATCGAATTGTCAAAAGAGTGGATGTATCAAGACTGATCGTTCGTCAGATGACCGATGCTGTATTGAGTGCAGTGGTCTCTAGAGGGAAAGAGAAGGGTGGAATATGGGATATTGAATACGAACGCTACCAGCAATTCTTACCAGTCCGTGACCGACGTGCGTTTGCGATGCAACAAGTTGGCGGACTGGTCCCCATGTATGTAGCTGAAATTCCCAAGGAGATCTTTTCACGCAACGAAGTGGCGGTATATGTAGATGTGTCTGGCTCTATGGGAGAGTACCCCAATTATTTGATTCGTGCTTTGCAAGCCGTACAGCGTAGAGTGAATGTACGAACGTTTGTATTTTCCACTGTTGTAGAAGAAGTCCTCCTAGAAAATGTCGATCGACCATCGTACCATACCACCGGTGGAACTAGTGGTCTAGTCGTGTGGCGACACATTAGGGAGAATGAGTTTAAATCTGTGGTCGTTCTAACAGATGGCTATGTCGGAAAGGTGGAACCAGAGTTTCGAGACATGAAAAAAACCGCGAATATTCAATTTTTAATCACACCAGATGGGTGGAAAGAGGATGTGAAGTCCATTTCAAGACGAAGTCAGATATTGAGAAGTTCTGTAAGTTAAATAACTGATTTTAAATACTATTTTGGAGAAAGTATGAGTAATAATATTTCTGTTTATGTACCCAATCGTCAAATCGCAGAGTTCATCTTGCCTGGTCATCCAGACAAATTGTGCGATCGAATAGCGGATCGATTGGTGGATGAAGCGTGTGCGAGAGACGTCAAATCTTTGGTTGGGGTTGAAGTGGCTTTGCATCAGCAAGTTGTCCTGGTCACAGGTTGTATCACCACTGTTCCAGCGATGACTCCATCAGAGGTCGATGCTATCGTGCGCCAAGTGTTTAGAGATGCTGGTTATGATGAATCTTGGTTGGCTGCGGACTCTTTGCGGATTGATCACGATCTTCGATTGGAGCTGCTCGATGATGATTTGCGAGGGCTGAGAAGCATTTCAGACGATCAGGCTATCTGTGTTGGGTATGCCGGTGGTGCTGCTGAAGATCGATATTTACCCAAGGCTCATCGATTGGCCTATTTGGCCGGTCAGCACATGCTCGCCATTCGTCATCAATATGGGTTGGGACCCGATGGGAAAGTGATCGTAACTTGCGATGGAGAAGAGATTGAACAAGTGTCCATTTCATTGCATCACCATTCCGATAGCGATCGTCGCGACATCTTCAGAATGGCCTGGGAAGTGGCTCAGTACATTGGTCTTACAGATCCCAATAAACTTACCGTGAATGGCGGTGGGGATTTTGATGTGGGGGGCCCATGGGGAGACAATGGACTCTCTGGAAAGAAACTTGTTGTGGATGCCTATGGCCCGCACATCAGTATTGGTGGTGGTGCTTGGTCAGGAAAAGACCCTCATAAAATAGATCGTGTGGGTGGTTTGATGGCTCGATATCTAGCACTCTACGCAATCAGAATGGGGCTTGGTAACGAAGCGCGAGTCACCTTAGGTTGGCACCCAGGTGATGCATCACCATCCTACACCCTTCTAGAAGTGGACGGACAGATTCGGAAATGGGGACTTTTGGGACCCGTAGATTGCTCGATTGATGGTGTGTGGTCATTCTTTCGATTGGGTGAAGTGAATTTTGCAGACTATGCGGATGGTTCTTGGTTCCAGCGTTCCTCACCGTGGGATGTTTTGAATCGAAGCGATAGGATTGAACAGGTGGAACAGAACTCTTGATTCGGATGTTTAAGTGTGTTGAACTTGTGCATTGATCGGTTAGAGTGTGTTGATTTATTCATGAAAACAACTGGAGACACCATGAAATATCTTGTACCAATGATGCTGATGACTGCCTGTGCACCATCAGAAGACAAATTTGAAGCTGAAACCATTTCCATTACCTGTGAGAAAACTTTTGAATGCACTGCGGAAGAAGACATCGCAGCGGCTCAAGACATGGGCTTTTGGCCACTTGGAGAAGATGCAGCCGAATGCGTGGAAATTTTAACTGAGAATTCAGAAGACGATTCGGATGATACAGCAGCTACAGGCTTGGTATACAATAAAGAATATGCCAAAGACTGTTTGGATGCGATGGCAGAGATGTCCTGTGACGACTTCACCAGTGGTTTACCATCTGCTTGTGAAGATGTGTATTCAGAAGAGTAGATCATCCCTCCAATCTGCATAAAGTCTTTGTATTCAGACCTCATAGATTCAAACTTTGAGGTGAATACGAAGGCTTTTTCACTTTTAGAATGGAATTGGTACCCAGCAGTATACAGAACCGATATACTTGAACAGAATGACCATCGGAGGACGTGTGTTGAGTTTGTGGATGTGGATGGCTTGTGCGGGGCAAGAGGCAGCAGAAAAGACAGAGGGTAACGAGACGAAGGCTGAACAGGCCCAATCATTGAATTCGTCAGGCTCTGACTCATCAGGTTCTAATTCGTCAGGTTCTAATTCGTCAGGTTCTGCTTCGTCAGGTTCTGCTGGGGTAGCATCACAAAATGCGAATTCGGCTCAGAAACAACCAGGGATGACCGGTCCAAACGGAAAGGGGATCGGACCCAATACCAACATGGGTCCCAAAGGTCCACCACCAAATATGAAGGGTGGGCAGGTCGCCAATGGTTCCGGCGGTGCGTTTCAAGACCCTTCGGGATTTCCACCGTTTCATGATTGGAAAGCTCCAGAAGGACCCGCGATCGAACAGTTCGGAGGCTGGAGTAAGCCACTTCAGCTGACTCAAAAGCCAACGGGTGGATACAGACCACAAATAGCGGTTTCAAACGATGATCTGTACCATGTGGTGTACTATGACCGAACCGATGAGGGAGATATTATCCGACATCGAATGTCTCGAAATGGAACAAAGTGGAGCCCCGCTCAAAGTTTGGGTCATGACAGCGAGCGCAATTGGGGACCGGATATTATCGTCCGTCCTGACGAGAGTGCAGTTGTAGTATATGATCACGCGATGCCAGATTTTCGTTCTAGGGGGTATGTGACCACCTTTGACCCAATGGGCGGAGATTGGTCTGAGCCGACTCCACTAACACCAGACGATGGGGGTGAGATCGGTTCTGGGCACGTTGCCAATGCGACAGGGCAAGACTTGGCCTACATCTTTATAGGAAAGCCACTTGGCGAAAAGTATCGATTTCAGGCAAAATGGCGATGGTTCAAAGATGGTGAGTGGTCTGAAGTTCAATCCTTTTCGGACGGAAGTGCAGATGCTTGGCACACGAATGTAGAACGCAGACCGGATGGAAGTGTGGTTGCGGGCTTTGATATTGGAACCGGTGGTGCGGCAACGACCCTCTATTTTGTCGAAGGGAAAGAAGGAACGTTTGGGGAGCTTCAGAACATCACGCAGAATGGTGAACCGGGGGAACGACCTCATTTCGCGTTTGCTGAAAATGTAGACTATATAACGTGGTTTCATAAAGAGTCTGGTCAGCCGAAACACATTTATGTTCGGTCGCACCAAGTAGACTCCAATAAATGGGGAGTTGTTGAAGAACCATCGAAAGGATACGGTGGATTTCACTTTGATCCAGAGATTGATATCAACAAAGATGGTGTCCTCTGTTTGGTTTGGGGTTGGGATGCTGGACAAGATGCCGAGATGGTGTACAGTCTCAATCGAGGAAACGGATGGAGTGCTCCGAAGAAGATCGCAGACGTGAATTGGGGTAAGCCCGGATTGGCCTCCTTATCATCAGATTCCAAAGGCAATTTCCACGTGGTTTGGAATCAAGGTGTGCGTGGCTACAACGAAGTGTATTATTCATCCTTGGCAGCTGATTCGTTGGAGGCGCCATAATGCTTCTCTGGCTTGTGTTAAGCTGTTCAGATGGTAACCAAGAGGTTCTTCAAGAACAAACGTCTCAGACGCCCAGTCAGGATACTGTACAGAGTCAACCTACCTCTGGTCACCAAGCGAAGTCTCAGTCAAACGTACAAGGATCGCCAAATAACGGTGTTGGGCCAAATGGTCAGGTCATCCACAAAGGTCACAGTCCGGGTCCAGGACATTCTCCGAATGGTGGTCCACCGCAGGGAATGTCTGGTGGAATGAAGCCTGAACCGTTTCATGCAGACGTCACTTTTGAATGGACCCAACCTGAAGCCACTTGGAGTACAGAGAGCAAGTCTGTCATCTGGATTTCACTGGATACTGTGTATGCAAAGCGAATGTCTGTCTACGGGGGGCCTGCACTCGTACCAAACTTAGAAGACTTTTCAGAGAACGCAGTTGTTTTTGACCATGCGATTAGCCACTTTCCAGAAACCGCCTTGTCTCACTGGACGATGATGTCTTCTATTCTTCCAGAAGTGCATGGAAATGTTCCAGCCAATGGTGGTTCACTGTATACAGGTCCGACCATTGCAGACATCGCCAAAGCGCACGATTATGCCACTGGAGGCTTCATTGGTGGCGTTACGATGACCGATCAAGCAAGTGGATTTGGCCGCGGTTTTGATGTCTATGACGATCAGTTTACGTTTTCCTTTGAGGATATGTCGCGAGAGGGAAAGGAAGTGACACAGCGTGCAGTAACTTGGATACAGGCTCAAGGAGAGGGAGAATATGTGGCCTTTGCACACTATTTTGACGCTCACTTTCCATATACCCCAAAAAATAATCTGTACGATCCCGATTATACCGGTGAAATTGATGGAACGGACGCCGTTCTGAGACCCTATCGAGATGGACAAAAGACGCCTAGTCAGCGAGATGTTCAGCACGTGCTGGCGCTCTATGATGCTGAGATTACAGAGCTGGACACGAAAATTACTCCGTTGCTAAATATGGCTGATGAAAACACGATAGTGGTTGTCACAGCCGACCACGGGGAATCCTTTTCTCACGATTACTATTTCAATCATCGTGCTGGATTGTGGGATGAGGTGACGCACGTACCTTTGATTATTGGCGGTGGTGGACTGAAAGGAAGTAGAGTTTCTCAGCAGATTGGATTGATTGATATCCTGCCCACGGTACTCGATATCGCAAAGCTTCCCAGTGACAAACGGTTTATGGGAACATCCAGAGTCGATTGGATTTTGGGGGATTCTGATATCCATCCCGAAGCAGTATATTCCATCACAGATCCGTGGATGCCAGGTCCGCAGTTTGCCGTTCGAACAGAAGAATACAAGTGGATCGATGGCGTACAGCAAGATTGGGTATACAATTTACAAATAGATCCTGCAGAAGAAACGAATTTGAAGAGTGTCCCCAGTTCGATATCCACAGCAAAAGAGACGTACCAAGCGTTGGTGGAGAGTCATGTGAAATGGCAGGTGGTCAGCCCACGAAAGCGTCAAATTTCCGATGAAGAATGCAAACGGTTGATGGCCTTAGGGTATACGACTTGCATGCAATAGTTCAGTAATATGTTGGAATTATACTTAAAGATCAATAACTTGTAGGGTTTTAATGTTTGGGTTTCGGTAAGAGGTGTTCAAACATGGTTGATTTTGCTACAGTCTATACGAAAACGTTATAGGTTGATTGTTTTCGAGTTTGGATTCAGACTTTGCTGTGATTTTTCGCAACCCACTCTTTGATATTTGGAGTCATTCATGTTGTTTTCTTTGATCTTTCTGACAGCCTGTAAGGTTGACCGACCTGAACGTACAACGGTATCTGCTGATGTACAAACCACTCCTCCAAAGCAACAGCCTGGACCCGTAAAATCACCAAATGAGAAACAGTCTACTGGGGCTGTGGGCAATGTTAAGGTAGAGGACCAGTCCATACAAGTACAGTTGCCCGCTTTGAAAACACAATCTGGTGTGGGTACCTACTGTTATCTTCAAGAAATGCCGACTACGCTGGACGTTGGTATGACGGGGCTTCAGTTCTACGCAGATGACAGCATTGACTTCATTAGCATTAAGGGAGTGCGGCCAGAGACAACCACAGCTGAGAAGGGGCAATGGAGCAATTGTTCAGATTTTGGCCGTGATGATTCTACTGTTCCGTTGTATGAGGTGGTGGGTGTTGATCTAGCGGATAGTGAAGGGGCGCTCTTCAATGGGT
>CAJWHX010000103.1 GCA_913040875.1 uncultured Pseudomonadota bacterium
GTCGACAAGATCTCGCCTCAGGAAGGGTTCTCCACCCGTTAAAATAAGTTTGGGGAAAGACGCACAGTTTTGCGTGAAGCGTTCGTATTCCCACAACTTCATTTCAGTTTGGATATTGCCATTCAGTAACTCTTCCCTGTAAAAGCAGTGCCCACAATTGAGTCCACAACGGGATGTGACAAAGACTGTCAGAAAGATTGGCTTGCGTTTTAATACCTTACTCTCAAACCCTGCTTTGGCGTATTGTAAACTGTATCGCCACCATTTTGGTCGTTCAACTGTCATGAAACCTTCTAGCAAATGGTTCTGTACAAAGAGAATAGACAAGTCCAAGTCCCATCGCACCTCCCTCACAATAAGATAGCCCAAAAATACTGATCAAGTGAAATGGAGTGGTGAATCGCTCTTCTTTCGATGCTCGTATAAACCGTAGGAGAGGGATATTTACGGTGATCAAGGGAATCCACCAGAAGATGTTTAAAGACCATAAATTTGGATGCAGTAGACTAGCCACAATCAATATGAGACTGAATAGGGCACAGATGACATTCACAGGATAGCGCCAGTGCAATGTAATCGATGAATTGGTGAATAAGGTATCTTTTGATATGGAACTTCGGAAGTGCAACCCCAGATTGAACCGATGCTTCATCAATCCAATGAATCGTACGTGTTTGTGGTGTATAAAGAGACCGTCAAAACACTGAGCAATACTTCTCGGTGGGAAATGCCACCGAGACTGGATATCGTCGCTGTATCGAGATGTTCTTGACGTGTCCCAGCCACCCATCGCCATCCAACCTTCTCGTGACATTAAACAAAGTGAGGTAAATGCTGTATTGACCTTCGAACCATGTTGCGTCAATTGGTAACACAAGGAAAGGTTGGTATATTGCGTAATCCAGTCACCATCGGAGATATAGTGCTGAGGATGCCCATTGATGGCCAGACAGTCCGGATACTGGTGATGCAGGTTGAGTAGGGTTGACAAGGCATGTTCATGCGGCTCTACATCACTATCCATATAGAGAACCCACGGTGCTGTTCCAGCTTGCGTACCGGAATTGCGTGCTCCGGAAGGTCCTGTTTGCTTTTGCTTAATGAGTGTAATGGGATAATTTGATGTATTGATGAATGATTCTATGAATGCGGGACTTGAGTCAGTAGAGCCATCGTCGACAATATAAATTCGAACGTCACTACAAAGTCTATCGCTCACACTACGATCAATTGCCTCAGTTAAGCCGTGCAAGCATTGCTCAATGGTACTCTGCGAATTGTACGATGGGATCACAACATCGATAGAAGTAGGCGTGAGAGTGGAATGCATCAAAAGAACCCAAATCGAAAGAACTCTTCCGCTCCAAACAAGATATTCCAGCCACTGTCTCCATATCCAATATCAAATCGCATGGTATTGTAGGGCTGGGGCGGCATTCGGATTCGGAGCCCCAGTCCTCCACCTCCATGGAAATTCTCCTCCGCGTAGGTCAGTTCGCTAAATGCAACCAGTCCGATGGTGTCCTGCGGTCGCCAGCGATACTCGATTACACCTGAAGGAAGGAACTCGTCCCGCCATCGATGAGCTGGAGCGGTTCTCAACACATTTCCACCACCCACCGTTGGCAATCGCCACCATGGAGCTTCGGTGTTTGGGCTGGCGGAAACCTCAATCATAGAAGCCCAACCAGAGGGATGAATCCACATCCATTGTCCATTGATCCGTAGATGATGGTATTCCCACTCAATGTACTCACCGGTGGCATAGAGTTGCATGGAATCCATGGGTTTCCACATCGCACCGGTTGATAGACCAATCCCTCGCCAACTCTCATATGTGTCATTAATGGTGTAGCCTTCTTGTCTAAAAAATGGACCGAGCCAAGCCTGTCCCGAGTCCCATTGAACTCCAGGTCGTAGAGATAACGATCCTGTTTCTATGAGATGGAATGTTGGCGTGTCGGATTCATATAAGAAAAATGGACGTCGCTGCAGATTGCTGTTCACCTGAATCCATTTGTCTCCTACGGATGTATAGGAGATAAATACACCGCCTGCATATTGTGTTGTGAGCGCAATACTGGTTTGTAATTGACCACCTCGATTGTCTATGTTGGGTTGGGTCCATGACATTGATCCACCGACTCCCAATTGTCCGCCGCCGTACAGACCAAATCCAATGTAGGCGCCTCCTGGACCTTTGTCCCATTCAGGTGTGTTTGACTTCAGAAAACATTGCCCGATACCGTCAAGGTCATCATTGTTGAAACTTTCGAGCGTAGATACGGGGAGGGTACCCAACCATACAAGTCGTGCGGTAGCTTCTTCCGGTCGATGCTGCAGCAATCGTTCAGACAGCTGTCTGGCGTAGGTAAGATCAGCGGGCAATCCCATTAACGATAGATACAACTCTCTATCTACGTTGGCTAGAGCACAGCGAGTATCATTGAGCGGGCATTTGGCCAACGCGGCATCACCGAGTACACCGTGTACAGCCCAACCAAGATTGGAGGCTGTCAAAAGTCTGCGATAATGACTTTGTGCAACGATTGCAGGGTTTTCTGAAGTGCTAGCCTCTTTCCATGCGTTGGCTGCATCTTTGTACTCCCCTTGACACCAAAGTCGGTCACCCAGGTCTATGGTGTTGGCGAAGGACTGTGAGAGGAGGAGAAGACTGAGCATGATTGGTCAATTCAGTTTGAGGATAACAAAAAAGGGAGATGATCTCTCCCTTTTGATATTGATAATTATCAATTCGTTGATTCTATGCTTCCAACATGTGGAGAACAGTTTCAACCATGGTACCAGAACCACCAGCATGAAAGTGTTCAAACTTAGAATCCAAGAATGCCGGACCAGCGATATCAACGTGCGCCCACTTTGTATTGGATACAAATTCACTCAAATATAGGGCGGCTGTAATGGATCCAGCTGTGCGGCCCCCAATATTCTTTAAGTCACCCCAAGTACCCTTGAGTTTCTTTTTGTACAAATCTGGAAGGGGCAATTGCCAAACGCGTTCTCCTACGGCTGCAGCCGAATTTTGAAGACCATCAATCAAATCGGACTCATTGCTGAAGATGGCGTTGTAGTGTTCACCAACCGCAACAACACAGGCACCGGTCAGTGTTGCGAAGTCGACAATGTAATCTGCACCGAGTTCAGAGGCTAGGCACAAACAGTCTGCAAGCACCAATCGTCCTTCGGCATCGGTGTTGTGAATTTCAACGGTCTTCCCATTGCGGTATGTCAGGATGTCTCCGAGTTTAAATGAATCAGCAGCACACATGTTCTCTGCGGCACCGATCATACCGTGGACTTCGATGTCTGGTGCCAACGCTTGTAGAGCATGAAAGACGCCCATGACGACAGCAGAACCACCCATGTCGCATCGCATTGTCAGCATACCGGCTGACGGCTTCAAAGATAGACCACCTGCATCGAAAGTAATTCCCTTTCCAACCAAAACGACCTTTTTCGTATTCTCGTCTTTATTTTGAGGGGTGTAGTGCATGTGAATGAATCTTGGTTCACGAGAAGATCCACGTCCAACAGCCAGCGTTCCGGTCATGTTTTCAGATTCCAGCTTTTCAACGCCCCACACATCTACAGTTAGATCTGCTGAAGCAAGATTGAGAGCGGCATCGGCGAGACTTTCAGGATAGATGTCATCTGCTGGTGCATTGACCAAGTCTCTAGCAAAGTTCCGTGCATGGGCGATAGTGGTCCCTCGTTTGGCCGCATTGGTATCTTCGTCTCCAACCAGACTGATCGTTTCTAGATTGCTTTTGATATCTGTTTTATAGGGCTCATAACGATAATTCCCTAGGATGCATTGTGTGATTGCCAGCTCGGGATTGGAGAAGTTGAACAGAGTAACGCCAGAGAACCCCTTTTCCTTAGCAAAATATCCGACACTACCTGCGGCCGTTCGTTCATCTGTACCACCGACAATCAAGACAGTTTTAACAGAACCTGTAGTTGTCAACGCTGCATTTGGCATTGTGACACTGCTGCCATCTTTTCCTGTAAAGTCAGCATCTTTGACCCATTGTACAAGCTCTTTTGCAAAATCTGGCTCTGATAATACATCCATCATATTGTCTGCATTGACAAGTACAGCCAATAAAGGTTGAGTAGAGGCATTGCGCGAGAATTGAATGTTCATATACAGTCCTATTGTGGTGGGATTAAGTGTATATTCCTATCGTAAATACAACTTGTTTGCAAATGCATGAAGTGTGCTTTATGTAGATTTCAGATTGACGATAGAGGATGTTTTACAGCAACGCTAAAAACACGCCTCCAAGAAGTAGAATCAGTACCACCAATCCAATAATCGTTGATGCAAATGGGTCATTTTTGACAAAGTGGTTGACCCAATTGACTGTTTCTCTAACAACATCTTGGACATCTTCTTGAGGAGAATCCTTCTTAGACTCGACGGTAGATGTCGAAACCTTTGGAGCAGGAGTATTGTCTCGCGGCCTTTCAGATGAATGTTCTTCCGATAGATTCACTGCATTTCCAATGCTTTCTGAGAAACCATCTGTAAAGTCTGTATGGTCTGGGTATTCAGAAAGGTCTTGACTATAGTCATGACTATACTCTTCGACTTTGTGATACTCTTCAGAAGGTTCAACTTCAGAGGATTCATTGGTGCTGAGTTCAATCAAAGATTCCAACTGAATGGTGAACGGAGAGCTGTGGATGGCACCGGTGGTTAACTCTTGTCCTTCATGACCAGCAACGACAGTCAGTGTGTTGTGTCTTTTTTTACGATCTTTCAGCGGCCTAGGGAGCGGGTGGATCATTGATAGAGGTTCGCTCACTGAGGCAAACTCGGATTCTGGGAGTTCCATCTTGGGACGAACAGCAGATAAATCGGGTATTTTAATGGTTGCATTAGACGCTGTCGGTTGTTGTATGCGACCTTGCAATAACGGGTGACGGGCGTCGACACCCTCAACAGCCTCTAGTGATTCTGGTACATCGTCGAATTCAAATGAATGTAGTACTGCGGATTCTTGGGACGGTGAAGTTAGGTTGTCTTGAGTTGAAAACGCTACTTCTGGATCAGTTGTGTCTCCTTGTGCAGACGGAAACTGGAGTGTCTTGGGAGGCACAGAAGGGATAGGGGGTTCATACCCCACATTGGCTGTAATATGAAATTCGGCATATTCTTGCTTTGGGGTTGCCAACGAGCCGTTGACTCTGAATCCTAAGAACAATCCGTAATCTCCCGGAGGTATATCTACAATACCAAATTGAAATCGCAGTCGACCTCCGTTTAGTCGACTGACTTCGACCCATAGGTCATAGCCCTCAACGCGGGCGCCATTTCGATTGAGGTCAACTACGATCGTACCCGCAGTAATATCCTCATGATCTTCGAGCGGTGGAGTGGTGTGGATCGAACAAGAGAAGCGGATTTCATCGTCTTGTTGGAAATGCCCTTTGCCAAGAGGTCCACCAAATAAAATGGGCCCAACTTTCGATACGGTCGGATTGATCAAGTCAATGATATTCTGAAGTCGCTGTTGAAAATCTTGTAGATTCGCGAATCGGAAAGGGGGTGATGGCTCCCACTTTGAATTGAGAGCTCGATCGAGTAAGCGTATGATCTGTCTAGAGACCCGTTCATGAAAGTGAATATTTGCAGACGGGTTCTCATCTAGAAGGAGTTGTATGCTTTGAGAGAGATTATTCTCCAATAATTTTGTTAGACCTTGTGTACAGACCTCCAACTCACAGTCTCGAACGAGCCTACCCATTAGGAGTAGTGCCAATCCGTGCGTATCCGTTGCAATACTTGGACTCCAAGAACTTTTTCTTGTTCGAGTGTGTCTGTACTCTGGAGGGGTGAAGGGGCTGAGACCTTTGGCTTTCAACAAGTCTGCATGATGCAACCGAAGGAGTGGGGTCAGGGGGTCCATGAATAGAACATGCTGACCATCCCAAAAGACATTGTTTGGGTGAATGTTTCCATGTGGACACAGATCGGACGGCAAGTGGTTTAAGGCTTGTGCACAGCGTGCAAGGATTCGAAGGAGTTCAGGTAGTGAACGCGATTGACCCATAAGCTGTTTAAACCCAACGTCGTATCTTGGGTATAGTAAACAATAGCGACCGTCTTCAGAAATGAAATTTGCAGCGGGCGCCAACAAAGAGTGAGATGGCTTGCGAGATAATATTTGCCATTGTTCATCCATCACGGCTCGCGAGATCTTCACTAGATGGAGCATGTCTTCTGGGAAATCGGTGGGTCCCAAAGCAATCTTGACGATCCAATCTACACCGTCTTCTCCCCGTGCTGTAAAAGTACGTGCAAACAACCCTCGTCCAAGCAACGCACCAATACGATACGTCGCGCCATTGGCATCTCGAATGAAGTTTTGTGAGCTTGACATTTGTTTGATGTGTACAGTGGGAGAGTAAATTTACAGTAGCGGCTTGATTGCTGAAATCTCACCAATTATCAAAAGGATAGATCGAAACCGTTTTTTATCGGATTGTCGATAAATTGTCAATGTACTGCTCGGTCGACTCATGAAAACTTCTCCAATATTTCCTGCATCAGGTCCTCGTACGTATCGATTTGTAAAGACTGTATTCTTCAGGCAGATTAAAGAATTCGAATGGTCCCTGTCTCATCCGAGAGAAGCCCAGCATAGAACGTTTACAGACATAATGAAAAGGGTTCGGGGAACAGCATTGGAAAGAGAGTACAACCTCAATCGTGTCCGTACATTGAAAGATCTTCGTCAGGCTGTTCCCATTCAATCCTATGCTGATGTCGAACCATTCGTACAGCGAATGCTGACTGGTGAAGCCCGAGTGTTATCCAGAGAAAAGATTCAAGGGTTTGTAGAAACATCTGGAACGCAATCCACCCCTAAATTAATCCCCGTCACAGCCAGCTGGTCGGCACATATACGACGAGCACAGATGTTGTGGGTACTCGGATTGCTCAGAGATTTCCCCAGCATATCTCAAGGAGATATATGCCACATCGTTTCGAGTGCGTCTGAAAGACATACAAGAAGTGGTTTGCCGATAGGAGCGAATACCGGTCGAATGGTTGAGGCTTTACCTCGGGGAATGCGGCAACGATTTGTATTTTCCGGTCTCCCCGAGATGTCTGATCCGGACATTCGACACTATGTTCATTTGAGATTGGCTTTGCAGAGATCTGTGCGCATGATTGTGACCGCCAATCCATCAACGATAGCCCTATATGCTCGTAAAATTGGTGAGTACAAAGACTTTTTAGCGAAGGATTTGACACGAGGTACACTGTGTGAAGGTCCCGCGTCATCTTTACCCGATGGGATTCGTCACTTGATTGAGCCTCATCTGACAAAGGCTTCGTGTCCACTTCATTGGACATTGGCAGGAGCCTTACCACTTTCCGTCGTTGGATGTTGGACGGGGGGACCTGCACGATGGTTTATGGATCAATTCTCAACCCTACTTGGTGGAGATGTACCGGTTCGTGATGTGGGCATAACAGCATCCGAGGGATATTTTGCCATACCGTTGTCGTCTGAGTGGGATGGTGGCGTTTTGTGGAATCAAGGAGAGGTGTTGGAATTTCAAGATGACCATGGCAACGTTCATTGGGGCTGGGAATTGGAAGAGGGTCAAGAGTATTCGTTGATTGTGTCTTCCCGAAATGGATTGTTGAGGTATGCCATGCGAGACCGAGTTCGAGTAACCGGTTTTCATGCCAGTACTCCGATCATTTCATTTGTGGGAAAAGATGGTCGGTTTATAAATGCCGTTGGAGAAAAGGTGACTGAAGAGCAGTTGGTACTGGCCATTCAAGGATTGGAACAGGTGCCACTTGGATTTACTGCGATCATTGAGTGGACCGAGACCCCTAGGATTCATTTGGGTGTTGAATGGAATGGGATTTCAGGGGTTTCACCACTTGAATTGGCTGAGAAGTTCGACGCCCAATTGCAAATCATCAGCGTTGAATACAGGTCGAAGCGTCAATCTCAGCGCCTCGGTATTCCAACGGTGTCCTTTTGGAACAGCGGAGTGTACGAGCTGTTTCGAAACTGGAAGGTTGAGAATGGCGCTCCCGATGCTCAAGTCAAAGACTGTATCGTTGCAACAAAAGATGAATGGCAATGCCTGAATCGGTTGTCAGAAGGTCTTTGAAGAGGGATTAACCTTGCATGTCTCGTTCACAATTTGTTTTCAGTGCATTTAGGCTTTGTACAAATGCCTTCGCCAAATTGGTGTTGATGTCTTGTTCAAGTACCTTTCCCAGTATGGAGCCTGGATCGTAGTCCATGTGCAAGGTTACCAGAGTGTCTGTAGAGGGCTTCATCGTGCGAAGAGAGTAGTGTAGATGTCCGTTGAGTCGCTTTCCGTCCGTTTCGATTTGAATTCTTCTACCGGCAAAATTGTCGTCCGCTTTTATAAATCGATAGGTCAGAGTTCGACTTTTCCAGCCTCCCGAAAAGGGAAGGGACAAGGTGTCTTGGTTGAGTATTTCCAGATTGGGAAAGCCGGCTTTTAGAAACTCTGCGTGTACGCTAAAGTTGGCTAGCCATTCAAAGACTACATCTCTTCGGAGTTTCTCTACCAAAATGTCTCTGGTCAAAACGGTCATGTTCAATCCTCATTGTGTTAGGATGACTTAGTATATTCTATCTGATTCTACTTTTCCAATCTACGGTGCTTTATGACCTATGCATTCTGTATTATGATGGCTTTACTACCATCTTGGTTACTGGTTCGATACTTTGTCAACAGCGACAAATTCCCAGAACCAACTCAGACATTGAAGATGGTGTTCAAGCACGGGGTGTATGTGGCGTTTTGGGTCTTGCTTTGTGTTCTGCCACTCTCGGTTTTATTTTTGGATGAATGGGCTTCTAACTCAGGAGTGATCGTTGGTGGTGCAGTGACAGCATTTTGCGCAGCGGCCATTCCAGAGGAATTCTTTAAACACCAAGTACTTCGACGGCGTGTTGCACCGCATAAAGATTTTGATGAGCCGATGGATGGTGTGGTATACGGTGCAGTGGCCTCTCTTGGATTTGCCACGATTGAAAATCTACTGTATTGTGCGTCGGGTGATTTGGGGACTGCATTGGGACGTGCGTTTACTGCTGTACCAGCACACGCAGCCTTTGGTGCGATTATGGGGTACACATTTGCTAGGAGACACTTTGCTGGAAAGTCAAACGGTATTTTTGGACCCGCGTTGTTGCTGCCGATCTTGCTTCACGGAATGTACAATTGGATGCTGTTTATTTTAGCGGGTGTAGGGGCTGAATTGGGCGACGCAGAACCCACAGATGCCCAGGCAGAGTTGATGGGTCTGTCGTTTTTGGTATTCTTCTCTGTTGGGTTGTTTATGCTTTGGAAAGTTCGTCGCAATGTCAAGATTATGCGACGCGAACAAGAGGCAATGTAGGAATGTTGGGTGTTGTACCATATTATC
>CAJWHX010000104.1 GCA_913040875.1 uncultured Pseudomonadota bacterium
CTATATTCGGGTGCCTTACTGTATTCCAAATATTTATTTCATTTAAAAAATCTTTTACAGATATTTTATTTTTTAATTTTAACTTTTTGATTACAATTTTTGTTCCTCTCCATAAACAATCAAAGATTTCTGAAGTCGCACCAGATGCAAAAGGTTCTAAATCAATTTTTAGTTCATCATAATTTACATACCAATGTTGTTCCTGCGATTTTTTAATAATTTTATTAATTTCATGATTAACATTCATTATATAGAAATACATTATTTTGTTAAGTAAATGCACCACTGATTGATACATGGGGGTATGTCATCAACTCTTTGCGTCCAATGAGCCATGATGCCCAGCATGAGTTGGAGGAAGCGTTAACAGCTGGAACATCAGCAAGAATCGTTGGGGCTGGAGCTCCCAGATTGCCGAACACCACATTGGCACTATTTGACGTTCCTGGCGATATGATTGTCATGGCACTCGACATGGTGGGTATTGCAGCCTCTACAGGATCTGCATGTTCTTCTGCTTCCTCAAAGGACTCGTTTGTGTTAGAGGCAATGGGGATGAGTGGAAAACCGGTTCGATTCTCTTGGGGGCATGGAACCGATTTGGAAGCTGCTATTCCCAGAATCATAGAAACCATTCAAAATTTGGAGCAAACATGCGTGTGGTAGCCGCCATGAGTGGAGGTGTTGATTCATCTGTGACAGCAGCATTGCTGCTCGAGCAAGGCTATGAGGTCATTGGAGTGCATATGAAACTTCATGATACTCCGGAAGTCGGTCTTGAAGATGGTGAAACCAAAACCTGCTGTGGACTGGACGATGTAAACGATTGTAGACGCGTTGCAGAGAGATTGGGAATACCATTCTATGTTATGGATCTGCGTCAGGCATTTAAAAAGGCTGTGCAAGACGATTTTGTCAACAACTATGTAAAGGGGTGGACTCCCAACCCGTGCATCCAGTGCAATGGTGTGTTGAAGTTTCAAGTTCTACTCCAAAGAGCACGCGCATTGGGAGCCGAGTATTTGGCGACGGGTCATTATGCCCAAATTACGGATGACAATTGTTTACAGATGGCGATCGATCAAAAGAAGGACCAGTCATATTTTCTCTTTCCGATAAAGCCAAAGGTACTCGATAAGATTCTATTCCCATTGGGCGGAATGACGAAAAGTGAAGTTCGAGAGCACGCCAAGCGACTTGGATTGGTTACCGCATCGAAACCGGAAAGCCAAGATATCTGTTTTCTTCCGAATGGCAATCACGGTCAGTTTGTCGAGGACAATGTCGAGGGTAAAGAGGGAGCCGGTGAAATTGTCGATACAAGTGGTAAAGTCGTCGGACATCATGAGGGGTACTGGAAGTATACCATCGGACAGCGGCGTGGCATTGGGGTGGCTATGGGGAAGCCTGTCTATGTTGTCGATATCGATTCCGATACCAGACGTGTTGTCATTGGAGACAGTGATCGACTGTTGACCACCGGATTGGTTGCTGGAAACATGAATTGGTTTAGAGAGCCACAGGTTGAAGAACCATTGCTGGCACGAATTCGCCATCGAGGCGCATTGTACACCTGTCAAGTTGAACCTGCCGAAAAATCAGGCGAATGGGTCGTGCGGTTTGATTGTCAAGCAAAGGCTGTAGCCCCGGGGCAAGCCGTGGTGATTTACAGTGGATGGGGAAAAGTGGACGAGCGTGTGGTCATAGGTGGTGGCTGGATCCGTCGGCGGTTTTAGATGCAACTGTTTTTTGATGCTGAGAACCCAGTGTATTTAGAAGCGTTGACTCACAGTTCCTATGTGAAGGAAAACCCCAAAGTAGGTCGACACAATGAAGTGCTTGAGTTTATTGGAGATGCTGTGTTGCAGCTCTGCATCACCAATTTATTGGTTGAGTTGTATCCGAATCATCGAGAAGGAGACTTGACTCGGATGCGTCATCAGCTGGTGGATACCAAAACACTGGCTGAGATCGCTCGATCGTTGGATTTGGGGGAGCAGATCCGCCTAGGTTTGGGTGAAGAGAGAGATGGTGGTCGTGATAAAGACAGGATACTCGCAAATACAGTAGAGGCATTGCTGGGATCTACGTATCGTTTAGAGGGGCTAGATATGTGTCAGCAAGTGGTACAACATCACTTTTCCGAGAAGGCAAAACAAGTTCGAGATGCAGTACCTCCAAAACAGCGTTTGATGGAATGGTGCCAGCGAAAATACAAAAAAACTCCGGAATATCGAGTGGTCGACACGGCAGGACCAGCACATCAGCGTGTGTTTTCAATCGGTGTGTGGGTGAATGATTCTCAGTTGGCAATCGGCAGTGGGACCAGTAAGAAGGAAGCCACGATTGCTGCGGCTGTGGCAGCAGTGAAACGATTGTGCCAAGAGGGTGCGATGTCATCCGATTTGGGTTAGGTTGCGGGTTACTTCAATAGAAACAGTCCATCCAGAGTTTGTATATGTCAGAAGAATCTCCTCAGCCTGAAAATAACCCTACGTCTACAGAACCATCGCACTCTGGCTTTGTAGGGTTGTTTGGTTTGCCAAATGCGGGAAAGAGTACCTTAATGAATGGTGCTTTGCAGGTTAAACTGTCTATCGTTTCGAATAAGCCTCAGACGACGCGCAATCGAATATTGGGTATCCTCAATGTCCCCAATCTCCAAGTAGCATTGTTGGACACACCAGGGATCCACAGAGCGCGCGGACGAATGCATAGTACTATGGTTCAAGCCGCAAAAGACACCATTGGAGAGGTTGATGCAGCGTGCTGGGTTGTAGATGCATCATGGCTGGTCAAAAAGGATAAAGTGATGCCTGCCGAACAGATTTTCTCGAAAGGCATCAAGTATATGGCCAACTTATTGGAGAAGGAGCCAAAGTTGGTAGTGGTACTCAACAAGATTGATCTTTTTCCCAAACAGCTGCTACTTCCGCTGATGGCACTGTTTCAAGAGAGACTCCCGCAGGCTCACTTGGTCCCCATCTCCGCAAAGACTAAAGATGGTTTGGAGGCGTTGTTTGAGGTGTTTAAACAGGTGCTTCCAGAGGGAGAGCCGTTGTATCCAGATGATATGTTGACAGATCAAACAGAAAGATTCCTAGTTGCTGAGCGAATTCGAGAGAAGGTATTTTTACTGACAAATCAAGAGGTTCCATACAGTGTAGCCGTCGAGGTTCAAGGCTTTAAAGAAACCGGTAAACGGACTGAAATATACGCTAGAATCTGGGTGGAAAAGGAATCTCAAAAGGGCATTATCATTGGTAAACGCGGCGCAAAAATTAAAATGATTGGTACCCAAGCCCGTCAGGACTTGCAAGAACTATTGGGGCGCAAGATTCATCTAGACTTAATTGTTTCAGTTCGAGACAATTGGTCGACGGATCCGCGTCGGCTGAGAGAATTGGGTTTCTAATTGTAAAACGGACATATTATGTCCGACTGGCTGAATTTGAAGTCTAAAATCATGTATTAAGAGGTTGTTATGATTCCCGTAGTTGCTATTGTTGGACGTCCAAATGTTGGTAAGTCCACCCTGTTCAATCGATTTATTGGCTATCGAAAAGCCATTGTTGATGATCGTCCTGGTGTGACGCGTGACAGAAATTATGGTGAAGGGAGCTTCTTAGGACAGAAGTTTTTGTTCATTGATACAGGTGGATTTGAGCCAGAACCAGATTCAGATCTCTTTTCTGAGATGCGTAGGCAGGCACTCGTAGCCCTAGAAGAAGCGGACATATTTTTGTTTGTTGTCGACCGCCAGACCGGATTGACTCCTGCAGATACATTGACCGTTCAGATACTTCGAAAGGCATTACCAGAATACGCTCAAAAGAGACTTGTTTTGGTTGTGAATAAGTGTGATGGTGGACGCCATGATTTGGAAGCGGTGGAGTTTTACAGTTTGGGTTGTGGTGATCCGCTGACCGTTTCGGCCGAACATGGACGTGGAATGTATGAACTGTGGGAAGTTGTCAATGAACTCGTTCCCGAGGAGATGCGTCAAAGTTGGGCGGACGAAGAGTCTGAGTCAGAAGAGGATTCCGATTCGGAGCTGTCGACTGATGAGAGTGGGGATGGAGATTCAGAACGTACGGTAGACGAAATACGGATTGCCATTTTGGGACGTCCGAACATCGGGAAGTCAACGCTCGTCAATCGAATGCTCGGTGAAGAACGACATGTTGTTTGTGATATGCCGGGTACCACAATGGACTCTATTGATTCCGTAGTGACCGTAGATGGTCAGAAGTATCGTTTTGTCGACACTGCTGGTATTCGTCGTCGAGCCAAGATTGATGAGCGGTTGGAAGCCATCGCTGTTGGTCATGCCATTCGGACTATTGAGCGCTGTCACCTGTGTATTTTGATGATTGATGGTGTAGAGGGAGTCAGTAAACAGGATGCCAGACTGGGTGCCTTGATTGCCGATAGAGGGCGTGCCTGCATTATTCTGATCAACAAATGGGACAAAGTAAAGAATATGGAGGAGAGGAACTCTGCCGTTGTCGATGATGAAGTAGAGATGAGTTTACCTCACATGTCATGGGCTGAAGTGATTTATACGTCTGCACTCACAGGAAAAGGATGTCACCGAATTATTCCACTCATCAAAGAGGCCTACAAGAACTTTGACCGTCGCATTTCAACGAGTAAACTAAATAAAATCTTTGAACAGATCGTAGCCGCAAATCCACCACCCCAAAAGCACCACCATCGTGTGCGGTTAAACTACATCACGCAAGCCAGAGTTCGTCCACCAACATTTGTCATCTGGGCAAACTCTCCGGATGCCATCCCAGATTCTTACAAACGGTATATTGAAAATCGTTTTCGTGAACAGTTCAAGTTCGGCGGTGCACCGCTTCGAATCAACTTCCGCCAAAAACGAAAGCAATGGGAAGACTTATAAGCCGAATCCATGGAGATTGAATGAGCGAAGAAACCAGTAAAATTCAAGTTCTAGACGACAACACCATCAACAAGATCGCTGCCGGTGAGGTGGTGGAGCGTCCATCTGCAATTATTCGCGAGGTGGTTGAGAACGCCATCGATGCAGGAGCGAACGATATCCGTATCGACTTAGAATTGGGTGGTACAAAACTCATCAAGATTCAAGACAACGGTTGCGGGATGAATCGTACAGAGGCTCAATTGTCTTTGCAAAGACACGCGACCAGTAAAATTCGATCGGATTCAGATTTGTTCAATATCAACACTCTGGGTTTTCGTGGAGAAGCGATTCCTTCCATTGCCTCCGTATCTCAGTTTGAACTCTTAACCAGACCACACGATACGCCAGCTGGTACAAAAGTGACCGTTCATGGAGGAAAACTCGTTTCGGTAGACACTGCAGGTTGTCCAGCCGGTACAACGATTACCGCTCGGAATTTGTTCTTTAATGTGCCCGCTCGGCAAAAGTTCTTACGTGCTCACAATACAGAGTACTCACATTGTCTAGAAGCCGTCGTTCGTGAAATGCTAATCCGTCCCCACATTGATGTTGAAGTCCGTCACAATCGAGTCAGCGTGCTGCGCTCACCGAAGACCGACAGTCTGAAAAGTCGAGCAGTGACCCTACTTGGCAAACATTGGGGGCAGGTGATTCCCATTGCCT
Organism: uncultured Pseudomonadota bacterium; assembly: GCA_913040875.1. Next base: position 5,618 of record CAJWHX010000104.1, read on the forward strand.
TTGAATCGGAGTATTGTTCTGTTGAGGGGTTGATTTCTCCGGTGGGAGTACATCGAAAAAGTGCGGCCAACTCAACGTACTTGTACGTTAACGAGCGTTTTGTCAAAGACACGGCCGTTCGAAGAGCCGTCTCAGAGGCGTATCAGGGCATCATTCCAAAGAAGTGTTATCCACTGATTCTGCTCTCAGTGAAGGTGTCGCCTAGTCAAGTTGATGTGAATGTACATCCTGCGAAAACAGAGGTGAGATTTCAGCAAGTGTTGGATGTCAGTCAAGCCATCACCAGAGGACTTCGAAAAGCGCTTCAAGAGCATGGTATTCGAAGACAAGTAACAGAACGTCCTGTGGTCACGACATCTACAACAGCGTCTCCAACACCACTGCCTCTGTTTGGGAACGAGAGTCAGAAGCCATACAAAGCCTCTCCCACACCGATCCCCACTCCGATAACGCCACTGCCTTCATTACCAGAGTTGCCGAATTCTAAGGTCATTTCTACAGCCTCTCCAACTCTAGATGGGGGATCGGTCAACGTTGACACACAAAGTTCAGCGAGTCCCGTTTCTGAAATCAATCCGGATGCAGGTGATAGCATCGTGGATCCTAGAGTGTTCCCATCTTCATTTTATGGTTTTTCTGAGGCTGAATTTCAAGAAGTAGAAGTACCTATGTTGGCATTACCGAAGCCTTCTCCGATGGATGCACTCGCTTCTCCGTGGCCTGTATTGGACGGCGAGGAAGAAATCGGTTTGGGTGATTTGTTGCCTGTACCAAACTTTGCCGATTTGAAAGTCATAGGACAACTCAAAGAGACCTATATTCTGTGTGAAGGGGCTGGTGAATTGGTCATTATCGATCAACATGCTGCTCACGAACGGATTACCCTTGATGCTGTGCAGCGTCGGAGGATGGACTTTATTGGTGGGTTCCAGCAACTCCTCACCCCAATCTTAATCGAATTGCCACCGGCACAACTTGCGAGACTGGTACCATTGTTGCCAGCCTTTGCCGAATTTGGCTTGGAGATGGACCAATTTGGTGGAAACACCATTCGAATTCGTCAAATACCCGTCATTTTAGAAAAGAGTGATTGGAATCAGCTGGTACAAGATTTGGTAGACGATGCGATGGCAGGTGGGAAGGGAGCCCCAGTATTGGAACGCTTGGAAACAGCCTTGGCTACCAAGGCCTGTCATGGGTCCATTCGAGCGGGACGAATTATGTCAAAGTTTGAAATGCTTGAACTCCTAGAAGAGTTGGACGCGGTAGATTTTGGTGTGTGTGCCCATGGCCGTCCTGTGGCAATTCGGATCACACCTGCTGAACTTGAAAAGCAGTTCCATAGAACATAACCATAGATATAGATGATATTTAGACGCGGTTTTGATTGATAAACAATAGAGGTACGCATGGCTGTATTGGTCATTGGAGGTCCAACAGCGGTTGGCAAATCACAATTGGCTTTGGACATTGCCAAGCAACTTCAAGCTCCAATCGTCAGTGCAGATGCGATGACAATTTACAAAGACTTGAATATCGGAACAGCGAAGCCCAGCGTCAAAGAGTTGCAGCAAGTACAGCACTTTTGCGTTGATATTCGTGCGTACAATGAGTCGTATACAGTTGGAGATTTTGTCGATGATGTCTACGACGTACTCAGTCAGTTTAAGCATGTGATCATCGCGGGTGGAACGCCATACTATTTAAATGCTTTATTTAGACCACTGGCTCCATTGCCGGAATCTCAACCAGCCATTCGAACCTCTCTAGAACAGCTTCCAGATCCCCACACGGTACTGAGACAGGTAGACCCCATCGCTGCGGAGAGGCTTCACCCCAATGATAAGGTTCGCGTGATTCGTGCCTTAGAAGTCTTTGAGATTACAGGGAGACCATTGTCTGAGGTTCAACTGGATCCCCCCAAACGTCCTCCGTTGCAGGCTAAAGTTTTGTGGATGGATCGAGAGAACTTACGCCCTCGAATTGGAGCGCGGATTGCCCAAATGCTTCAAGGTGGGTACTTAGAAGAGTGTCAACGGATCTTAGAATCAGATTGGGATGTACAGGCGAAACCACTCCAATCTTTTTCGTATAAGTATTGGATTCGTCATCTGCAGGGGGACCTGTCCTTTGAGGAAGCAAAAGAGCGAACGGAGATTGGTACATGGCATCTTGCTCGTAAACAACGTACATGGGCACGAAATATTGGATGGGCCTCGATATCTCCAGAGCAGGCTAGATTAGAAGCATCGGATTGGGTCGTGACTCTTCAATAAACCCTTATGACATAGCAGTAATGAAGACTGAACAGGAGAGTGAGGGGAAGAGTGTCTCGGTATTACAACCTCGATGTCGTGATTGAATAAACTCAGATTCAATCTTCTGCCCCGATAACCTCTTCACCTCCACAAATAGCCGAGATGCGTTCCGACGAAGCCAATGATTTGTTTACGGCATAGTTTAGTGAAACGGGAGAGTCCGGTTCCAGGATATTGCTGACGGGTTCAGCCCAAACGGCGAGTGCTCTCAAGGTTTTGTCTCCAGGTCGAGAGATGTTCAACTCCACACTGTAACTCTGTGCCAGTCCATTTTCTCCATCATCATCGAAGGCACCTTCGGTCATGTATGTGATGATGGCCGATACGGAAACTTCTTCGTCTTCGAGGGTATAGGTGCCATGGCGGAAGTCAAGATACAGATCGTAAGGAGGCAAATCCACTCCAAGTAGGGGGGTGGGGTTCGCGCGATTGAGCGTGAACATCATATTCGCAGCCACAGAATCGAGATCAAAGGTGTCTTCAAATGGGGCGATGTCTTCTGGAATAGAGGGGAACTCATTGTTTGCAGTGGCCTCTTCGAAGGTAGTGCGATCGCTCACGTATGTACGTTCATAAGTTTCCCAATCGCCAGCAAACACGGCATCCTGATCTTTGCGGAGCAAATAGGCTTCGGCCTCCTTCCAAGAGCAGTTCATTTCAGCGAGTGATATAACCCCTTTGGCTCGTGACAACTCTTGACCGTAGTCGTCAATTGGTAAGTGTGATACATCTTCAGTTTGCAGATCATTGAGAGTAAAGGTGTCTGTATTGCCATCACCAGCAGCTTCACCCACCAGAAGGTAGCCTTCGGTATTGAACCAGTTCATAAATCCTTGAATGCCAGCCTCAAATTCAGCATCTCCACTGTAGAACTCACGAACCATATAAGACGTGACAGCATCCAAACCTTCAGGTGCAGGTGGTGGTGGGGAACAAGCAAGATGAGATAGCCATAGCAACATAACAACTCCGAAATAGTGGAATACTTAATTGTATTGATGTAGTTGAGTTATTGTCCATAATTTTTCTCTTTTCAAAATCATTGCAATTCGATATACTTCTTTTATGTATTTACACGTCAAGACTTTTTTATTCTCGATTTTGTCTACGGGATTTGCTCAAGAACCGGTTTATCCGGAGTATCGTGTTGCTAGAGTGACGCACAAAATCCGCGCATTTGCTTCCTTGGATGCACCCAGAGTAGGCATTGTGTATACGGGAGATGTTTTTGAATCGGGTCCGATTGTGGGGTACACCGATTGCGCAGCTGGATGGGCAAAAGTGGGTCCGGGTGTGATTTGTCTAGTGAAAACAGAGGTCGTTTCTGAAGAGCCAATGGCACTACCAACATTCTTAGACATTCTACCTCCAGCGGAAGATGGTCAATCTGAACTCTATTTTGCTACTGAACGTGAACCTCCCTTTATGCACGTCTTATTTGCTACTCGAGATGGTGATCATGAAGGCCGATTGTGGGCCAGTATCGAAGAGTTGGAAGCTGGAG
>CAJWHX010000105.1 GCA_913040875.1 uncultured Pseudomonadota bacterium
GATCCCATTCACTTCCAAGTCTCTAAAGAAGGTATGAAGCCCCAACTGTACAAACTTACGTATCCAAATGACCATTACCATTGTGTACACTCCTCTTCGGAGTATACAGGTGTCGGCAGATTTTGAGTGGTTACCACAGCATCCGTTGTGCCATCTTACGAGTTCGAGAAAAGCACCCTTCCAGTGTCACCAACTTTTGCTTAATTGCACGAACTTTATCGGGCAGTTCCATTTCCTGATAAATTCGAGCCTTAGTAAGCCACACTTCAGGAGCATTCGCCGCGAGAGATTCTGCCAACTCTAGATAGGTCTTCGCATGCGCAACATTTTTGTTGTTGAGCCACATGATTGCCAAGGAGTTTAGAGCAAACCACGTCGGTCTTTCTTGATTGGACACATGAAAATAATACTGTCCCGCATTGTTGATATCGCCTTGTGCTTCAGCGATCATTCCCCAAAGGGTATACTTCATCACCTCATCGTCTGCCACCTTTTCAGACAACTGCAAAATACCATTGGCGTCGTTATCTTCTAGATACAGCATCCCTTGCAACAAGGGGTCTACCGGTGGATACTGAGCCAACAGATCCCTGTGCTTTCTTAATTCCCCAATATTGCCTTGGGAAGCATACAACTCTGCAAGACTCAAATGAACGATGGGTTTAACCGGCTCTGGGACCTCATCAAGCAGATTTTGAAAGTACTGCACCGCCAGCGTTAGTTTACCAGTAATCCGCATAAATGCCGCGACAGCTCGATATGGTCCTACAGACTCTGGATTGTCGCGAATGATGCGATTGAGACGTTTCATCACCAAGGGTCCCCTACCAGAACGAACATACAATCCAACCCAAGCGGCTAAGGCATCTGCATTGGTCGCATCATACCGCAAACACTGCTCAATCTTTTGTTCGGCAACCTCTTGTGTTTTTCTACCGTCTGGAAGGGTTTCTTCTTCCCTCGTTTCTAATTCAGCCGCCTCTTGTAACCAACGGGCAATATCTTCTTCATAGGCCATAAACGACTCCAGGGAAGGTCCATGGCAATTTGTAGCCTTGACCCTCCCTTTCGTCAAACAGATTTGGCGTGTATCTGTGTAGATTTACACTCAAGCAGCGTGTTGCTTCACCAATCTTTGCATTCGACTGACTCCAGACTTTCTCAGTTGACACGCTCTAGATTCTGTCACTCCAAGAACCGATCCAATCTGACGCAAATTCAGACCTTGCAAAAAGTATTGCTCGACCACAAATCGTTCTTTCTCCGGTAGCAGTGTCAATGCTTCACGCACAATACGATCTCCTTCTGTATTGACTAGATTCTGAACAACGTCCTGGTTTTGATCGGCGACACAATCTTCCAAAAAGTGAACCTCTGAGTCCCCCATTTTAAGATGGCCACTGATGATTGTTCTACGCTGTGTCTCACCGCGAACTCGTCGAACATCAGCTTCAGACAGGTGAAGAACCTTGGCAATATTTTCATCGCTACGATCTTCCCCTTGACATGTGAGACTGTGTTCCGCTCTCTGAATCTCTTTTACTTGCTGACGAAGGTTTCGCGGCATCCAGTCTTCTTTCCGTAAGAAATCAAGCATGGCTCCATTGACTCGAATCTCGGCGTACACTCGAAAAGGCACATTCTTATCATCATCATAACGTTCCATCGCTTCCATTAGGCCAATGAAGCCAACCGATCGAAGCTCATCATACTCAATGTGGTCTGGTATTCGGCTTTTCACACGTTGAGCAACTTGATCAACCAAATGGGCATGGGCCAAAATACGCTTTTCTTTTTCTCGTTGTTTCAAAATGTTTGGATTCATAACCATAACAACCTCCAATCTGTTCAACTGAAGGAGTAGCAAGAAGTGTGCCAAACTGATCATAGGACAAAAATACCAACATATAGCTCCATATCAATCGGTAAAATAGACCCTATCGATATTAAAAGCACATGCTCTACTTATCTTATAAACCAACCATGTTATCAATTTTATTGATAATAATTATCAATAATAATAATCGAGACTAACAATAGCAAACCTTCCGATTTTTATGGCTCTAAACAGGCGGGTCGACTGTCTATCTGGGCACCCTCTATTTGACTCTTTCCACTCGAATCATAGAGCTGCACCACATTAATTTCATGAAATGCCTTTAGTGTTGGCACGATCAAATCGTATACACTCAATGATCCGCAACCGCCACAATCTCCTTCTAATTGAACCTTCGCCACACCAGACTCAACCGCTTGAAGCTTGGCACCGCTTGAACCACAACCAATGAATCTTAACCCAGTTTCTTCTTTGGATGGACCCTGATATAGACTGTCTAGGGCAATCTGCGGTGTCCAAGATGGAACTTGACGCTTTACTGACTCTATACAGTCAGCCGAGCACTCTGGAGATTTCGCAAAGTACAATACTCCTTCGATATTCGATTCTCTTTCTTCGATCTCTTTCTCGGAAGGCAATACCTGCTTTGGGACAACATTTGGTTCTGCTGTCTTCGATTCTATCGATGCTTCTTGACTACACGCCAGCCATACTGTCAGCCACATATATGCTCCTATCTACTCTTGTATTTGCACCAACTTATGGCACTTCACTCAGACTGTTGTACAATCCAATCGGATATTAACATTAACACTGTCGGATCTATAGTCTGCTCAATACTTCCATATTCCGATATCTGTCCCGTTTCAGCCTGTTGAAAAAGATGATTGGCACCCAATACGATTTCAATTGTCGATTCTGTGTCTTCTGGCAATGCCCTCTGGATAGCTTGAGTGTTGATGTCATCGGCTACTTGAAGATCTTTCTCCCCATTTAAAATGAGCACAGGGGCCCTTACTTTTGACCAATACTCCGAGGGTTCAAGCCTCAAGAATGTTTGAAACCAATCATTGGCTTTCAGTTCTTGGAATTGCCTTAGAGTCGCTTGTGTAGTCTCTTTAGTCAACTCATTCTTCGACTGTGAGAGCTGTACGCTAAGAACACCCTTTACACCTTGTGACTCTTCGATGCTATCTAGGTCTGATTGTACTGCCATCGTATAGTCTAATCTAAACTGATCTCGAACCTCAGAATCAGAAACCGCCAACATATCTAAATTCTGCTCTATCAAGACTTCCAGTCCATTCACCCCTGTTCCCGCCAGCGAAACAACAAAGGCCACTTCTTGATCAGAGGCTACAATCCCAGCTATTAATCCACCCTCACTGTGACCGATCAACCCTACTTTGGATGCATCAATTTCTGTTTGTGCACCCATAAAAGTCTTCACCTGTGCGATATCTGAAGCAAAATCCAAGGTGGTCAAATCTTCTCGTACACCTGTACTATTACCAACTCCTCGATCATCTACTCGAATACTGGCTATTCCAATTTTGGCTAAGTGATCGGCAATCACTGCAAATGGCTTGTGCTCAAAGATCGTTTCATCTCGGTCTTGAGATCCGGATCCGGTAATGAACACGACAGACGGCCAACCATTCTCCGGCTTGTTGAGACCCGCGTTCGGCAACACAAGTGTGCCTGCCAATATGGTCCCCTCTTCCTTTAATGGAACCACCACTTCCTTAGTAGAATATGGAAATGGTCGTATGGGTGTTTGTGGACGGTGAAGAGCCTCAGCCACTCCAACTTTTAAATCTGCCGGAAAAGTTTGCTTCATTTGATTCAATGTACCGTTCCACTCGGAGTCCGACACACGCTCAAAGTGATAGTATGCCCAAGCAATCTTAGGCGTCTTCGGTGGTTTCAATGTAAAAGACATCTCATCTGCTGTAACAATCAGATCAGAGAGCGGCATGCCCTTAGCATTTTGCATCGGGATATCCATGTTCGCAGTCAACTGACCATCCACCACTGTAAAATGCACTGTATGTCCAAGAACTTGATCATTTGGAAGGACTACTTCTCCAGACCAGTGTGGATTGCCCTGCCAAAACTGTTGCTCCTTCTGCACCAACTTCACTGGTTCCACCCCTTGATTGGTCGACTTATTGGCACATGATAACCACAATGCAAGCCACATAGATACTCCAAACGATGACTCTCGGCATATACTCGTTACTGTTTTTGAGCAGATGTTTGCAAAACAATTCGAATCGTGGCTGACCCTTCTCGTACATCGACCTTCTTTTGTGCATCAACGAACCCTTCCGCACGAATCTTTAAATCAATGATTTCTTGAGAAGGCAACATCAACGCAAAATCCCCCGTCTCTGAGACAGTCCACGTAAACTCTTTGCGTAACGTTTGAGGAAGATGAAGAGTGGCATCAGAGATTGGGTCTCCCTTTTGATCCACAACCACTCCACGAACAAAGGCCTTGGACTGTAACGTTTTCCAATAGGACTGAATGACCGATAGAGTATGATTTCTTGCCGCCTCACGCTCTAAATGATCCATTGGCGCTAGGTTTTTGGGATATTCATATACAAATGATGGAAAATGATAGTTTTCAAAGAACCATCGAACTTCGCCCAAGTCACTATTTGGACGCATTCTCTTAATATCGGCATCACCCAAAACCTCCTGCATGTTCGTAGCAAAACCATCCACCAACTGGGTCAGCACACCTGTTTCATCTTTGGTCAAATCGGGGGTGTACCAACCATTCCCACCTGTATGTACAGACAATAACGAAATGGTATTGCTACTGGCGAGCAATTCCATCAGTCCAATCGTTTCAGACTCGAGCTCTGTAGGTTCATCGCTCGGATGTAACAGGGGAAAGTTGGCAGCGATATCGACGCCCTCGTAGGCGTATGGTTCACAGGTACCATCGGTATTGCGACCGTTCTTTTTCCCATATGTACTCGCATGTGCACGCCGCATGGACAACCATACACCGTCGGGGTTCACCATTGGTACAAACCACAAATTAAAATCTTGCAAGAGTGCGGCCCGTTCATCATCATGTTGAAGCAAGTATTCAATGGCATCCAATCCATAATTTGGACCAATAAGTTCATTGCCATGGATGGCGAAGGTGTGGACAATACTGGGTTTGTTGGTTTTCTCTGATTCCCCAATTAAAACCGCGTATACAGGATGACCAAAATGAGTGGAGGCAATTTGCCACAATTCAAACTTATCTCCATGTGTATTCAGGAGTCTTCGAAGACGCTCATGATACATGTAAGGGTCGAGATAATGATTTCGATTGGCCAAATATGCGTCTTGAACCTCTGTATCTGACCAGCCAAACACTGCGCTTCTATATCCACCCTCAAGTGCCATCCACGCCGGCTTGTATCCCCTGTATCGGTCCATCTTGCGCTCTTCCAGACTGACAATCTTTTCAAAAGATACTGACGGTTCATGCCCCGGACATTGCCAGGTATCCGCTAGGGACACCGATACTAGAAGCCACAATACTATAGCAATCATACAAGACAAGCACTAGAGGGCTTGGTGACGTTGAACCAACAGTTCTTCCACATCAACAACTGCCTGTGTTGCTTGAACAAAAACTCGATCAACTGTATCGCGATAACTCTCAAGATCCAGAGCATCGATTTCTGGGGCTTTAAATGCATCTCGAATGATATAACCTCGGGGATCAATCTGACGATGGCCTTTATGCAACTCAAAATGCAAATGCGGACCTGTTGATCGACCAGTGTTTCCCATCAATCCAATCAACTGACCTTGTCGTACAACATCTCCAGTCTTAACATAGGAACGGGACAAATGGGCATACAACGTCGTGAAATCACCCAGATGATCATGATCAATCTTGGTTCGAAGTCCGTACCCAGTTCCCCACCCAGCATCGGCAACCACACCAGCGGCGGCAGCATAAATCGGCGTTCCAATATCTGCTGCAAAATCAATCCCTTTATGCTTTTTATGGCCTCGCTGCACACCGTACTTTGATGAGATGATGATGTAATCGGCTGGGGAGAGTAAAAAAGGATAGGTTTTTGCTGTGAGATCTTCTCCAAACCAGAAATGTCCATCGTCGGTTTGATATTTAAAGACCAATGCAGATGTATCTCCATGATTGACGCGAATCGACAGAACCGATTCTAAATACTCCAACTCATCCCCTCTATATCGGCCAACTGCCAACACTTCAATGGTATCTTCATCCGTTAGTTTCTTAACGATGTCTACCTGATTGTCAATCACACTCAGTAAACTGGGTTCAGCATCAATTACATCCAAGAGTTCAGCCTCTGGATTGAACAGCTGTTTTTTCGAAAAGGTCATCACAATGCTCTTCGCATCCAAAGGGAATGTGTCGAGCATGACCGTTGGTTCCGGAAGCAACTCTACTCTGAGTCTTTCGTAATCGTTGTGTTGAACAGTAATCCGAGAGAGAACAGTTTCCTCATACTCAAAGTTGAGTCGCCCACCTTCATTGAGCATACGAAAATCAGTGTACAAATCTAGTTCTTGGAGGACCTCTGTAGACAACTTCGCTTCAACAAGACCGTGTAACTCTTGAGTTTCGGTAACTGTCATCGATGTAGGAAAAGATTCATCATTGATGATGATTTCTTTCACCACCACCACCTTTTCTTGCGCAGCGGGCACAGGTGTCTCTTGAGAGGATCGACGCATACCCCATGGTGATGTAAATCCAATCAATGAACCCAAAAATAATAGACCGGATGCGAATCCCTTCATTTTCCCTCCGCGGTCCTTTATGTTGTACAGGATTCTGTAAAACAATTCAAGAAAGACAGTTTTTTGTCACGATCGTGACACGACTTTCATACAAATATCGTTACGTTATCGTTGTAAATTTGAATATTTTTAATAAAATAGCATTATTATACAAGTAAAATGATTGATACTATTCGGAAACATGGACCATATCTCTGCGTGTTGTTGCTTTATTTTGGAATGGTTTCCATTGTATTGCGATATCCGACGTCTACAAATCTGACTTTGATACCATTGGATCCCAATTTCCCTTTACATGCGCTAGCGGGACTTGATCTTAGTGATGGTGGTACCGGTTTTGTTAACACACGCCTAGAATTTCCCGATGGCGCTCCCATTCGATATTTGGCTTGGCCACTTCTACTATGCTCACAGTTGTTTGAAGGATCGTACTCCCCAATTACTGCTTTCCATATGGGGATCATTGTCTGGTTGACACTGCAAGGCGTCTTACTCATGCATGTGTTTGAGTACTTATTAAAGAATCGTTTTAGATCCCTTGTGGCCTCAACTTTGGCTCTGTGCACACCACAAACATTAATCGCACTTGGAAATTCCCAATTTGAAAATGTCGCCCCTGCCTTTTTATTGGTTATCGCTTGGGCGATTGAACGAAAAAAGTTTAAATGGCTGTTCTTTGGGCTGCTGGGTGCTTGTTTTAGCAGTCCATATATGGGATTTCTAGGGTTGTTACTGGCATTGATCATCGGTTATCGATCCGTACACGTCTGGATGAGTATGACCCTGTCCGGACTCGCCTCCTGGACATATTATACTGCCGTCACTAGTGGAGAAGTCCATCAGTCCACCCAACCAGCTCCCTCTACGATGTCAGAGTCGGCAAATCTTCTTGGAATTGTTCTACCCATCAACATAGCAGAGAATGGTGGTACATCTCTTCCTTCTATTCTAGAACGCATCCGTCTCTTAATCACCCCAATACCATCTGAACCGTTTGATGGAACTTGGTTTTGGGTCATGGTGACAGCCTCTAGTTTCCTCGGTATTTCTTGGGTTGTACTTGGAGTGATAGGGCTTTGGAACAAACGGAAGCACCCTCTAATCAGGAAACTAATGCTGTGGGCTGGACTTGCACTCCTTTGTTCGTTTGGCAATGAGTTATCCATTGATAGTGGTACAGAAACATCTTCTATCCCTTGGTTTTGGATGCTAACAGATTTCATACCCGGCTTGGCTGACATGAATGCAACCCATCGTTTTTTAATGGCACCCGGTTTGGTCTTGGCTATTGGAGTAGCATGTATTGTCAATCGCAATATTTTACGTGTGGGGTTTGCTGTCTGCACATTTGAGGCACTCCTTATTTCCCCCGCCCATTGGCCTATACCTACGAAGAAGGCCATTATTCCAGATGAACTCTCGGTCATTCAAAAGCCTTTTATCTTTTGGCCCCCTCCCCCCGTTATCTCTTCGTATAAAGTTACGATGACTGGTTTATTGATCAATCAACCGATTGCACTCTTCTCCGCTCAAGGAAGCAGTATGCCTGATGCATCTGGAAAAACCACTCCAATACACAGCAAATTGGACCGACATGGACGAACACTCCAAGAGTGGACTCAATTGGTTCAACAAGCCGACGTCAACAACTTAATTCAATATCGAAGTTTTCATGAGAAAAATGGTAGACTTCCAATTCGAACGCACCAACGAATGTGCCATCCATCGTATTGTGTATCGATGCTAATGAATAAAATACCAGAATAGTGAATCGAAGAAAATGGGCCCGAATTAACTGAGCAAACGCTCTACCACTTCATCACTGAGTCGAAGTTCATCTTTAAGACGTGGAATCCAAATCCTTAGCAGCTCACTATCGGCAAACACTGTCCGTAAGAATCTTTCTCCGACAACATCGATAAAATACTGAGCATTTTGCGGAACCTCTAGAGTCTCTACATATTGGGTGAGCAATGTGAGTTCTGCATCGTTGATTGTGGTATCCACAATTGCAACAAACGTGACCAAATACAAAAAATGCTCTTTGGATTCTGGGGTTGTAAAGACGGTCAAGTCCAATGTTACCTCACCCTCAACACCTTCAGCTACTTGTGCGATGAGTTCTAGTTCTTGAGGATCCACATCCCCATCGATAGCGGACATCTCTTGCATTCCCGCAACAACACTTCGAATCTCTTCTTCTGAAAAATCATACTCTTGCAACCAATCCATGGGACCTCCATTACGACGCTGAACCTGATGTTCAAAGCACTATGTATGCTCCATCCTAGTACTAAGTTCTTTCACTTGTATCTGCAAACGAATTTTTAAAGAGTCTCTGAGCGCTCATTTATCGATAACTCATGCATTCCCCAAACCAATGAGGAAATGAGAAGTATGGCACCCATCTGATGCATGGAAGCCAGTGGTACCCAAACGATGGTCAGCAATGTTGAAATACCCAACGAAACCTGCAATACAACCGCTGCAACCATCGACAACAGAGCTATACGCTGCCTCTTAGTGACCATCGACCAGTTGTTTGCGACAAAGACCAATATTAGTGTTGCCGTCGTGATCGCCAAATATCGATGGTTAAACTGTACCGTCACCAAATTCTCAGTCAAGTTTGACAGCCATGGTGTCCTAATGAACAATCCGTCTGGGATCCACTTTCCACCCATCAATGGAAATGTATTGTACTGAGAACCGGCATTCAATCCCGCAACCAATCCACCCGACAACAGTGTACAATAGACCATGGCTAGTAATCCACCGACCCATTT
>CAJWHX010000106.1 GCA_913040875.1 uncultured Pseudomonadota bacterium
GTATTAGCCGGAAACACCTCCACTTTTAAATTTCTTTTTAACGTCGGGGGTTCCTTTGTTCCATTAATAAAGATTGGAACAGAGGTACTGATTATTCCAAGCAAAATAATGAACCCAAGGGTCATCTTGGGTACCTTGCCCCACAACCCTCCTGGAGAGAAGTCTTCCGAATCTGCAACCTGCCCCATCGTTTCATCTTTCAAACTCACATTACCAGACTGAGCATCTTCAGTAACGGGAGATTCTAAGGTAGAGGCAAACGTCTCAATGGCCTCCAACATCTCTCTTGCCCTTTGATATCGCCTTTTTGGGTCTTCTTGAGTTGCCTTTTCATAAACCACCCTCAAGGCATCCGGAGAGTCCATCGGAAAAGCAGGGGCCCTTGTTGGCATTCTCGGGGCACTACCCAACAGTGCACTCAATATCAATCCCGCGGCATAAATATCAGATTGGGCTGATGCTTTACCTTGAAACTGTTCCGGAGCCATCCAATCGTCTGACCCCATTCTAGAACTGGTATGTGTCGCTGTCAAGTTCCGTTTTTGATTGTCCTTGGCAATACCAAAATCAATCAAATATAACTGACCTGTCTCAGAAATCATAATGTTACTGGGCTTAATATCGCGATGCCAAACATCCGCATCATGAATATAAATCAACACATTCAATAGTTTCTTGATTAAGTGAATACTCTCAGAAACAGATAATTTCGAATACAACTTCAAGTGTTCTGATAAAGAATCCCCTCTGATCAATTCCATTTCAACAAACGGAGCTCCATCTGGCGTGATAGATCTTGTGTAGACTTCGACAATCGATGGATGTTGTAACTTAGCTAGGGTCTCTGCTGCCCGCTCCATCCGTTTCCATTGACTTTTGTCACGAATATATTGTGAATTTAAAATCTTCAAAGCACGAGGAAGTCCCAATGAATTTTTCACCTCGTATACCTGCCCCATTCCTCCTTTACCTAGCAAGCCAACAAACTCATACTGCCCAGCAAAATCCGACGGAAATACAGATGACATCGATTTGACGAACTCAATGTCCACCTCTGTTTCTTCAAGCAAATGCCAAGCCCCAGCATCCTTCAGATACTTTCGCCACTCAATCTTCATCCCGTCGATGTGCTGAAGCGGAATTTGTGATGCTCTGGTCAAGTAAATCGGATGAATATACTTTGGATCTTGGGCACCTGATTTCTCTTCAAACCATAGATACTGTGGAACTCCATGTGATGTCTTTCGTTGGATGAGTGGAAATAGTGACAACATCTTCGTATAGTTTGAATCGAGAAACATAGGGACACCCTCTAAGGGTTGTCTTTTACATCGCAACTCGACACCTTCATGTTCCTCTTCCCCACCCTTGGAAGCTCTCCAATAGGCTGAATAATACCCCTCTCTGGGTCTGGGTGTCACGTGCATAAACGTACCAAAGTGATAATTTCTCAAAAACTGAATACCGAGTAGCAATTGATCCAGTACCGGTTTGAGAATCTCCATCTGTTCAACAGCAGCATCCTTAGGTAAAAACATTACTCGGTGCGCATAATTATTCCTTTTATTAGGAAAAATAGTTTGAATCTCATCCCACCTTTCATCCTGAAAGAAGTCAACCAGTTCCACAAGAAATGGTTGTTTATTTTGAGCTATCATAAACCCGACAGTGGAGCGATTAAGGGCCAACAATTTGCCCATGGAAGGCGGGTTTAGCATTTGAATCCATCGCTTGGTATCCTTTTCCGAAGCACCTTCTGCAATCGCATTGGAAACGTTCACGATTGCCAAAAATCGAAAAATCCCTTCACCAAGCAACAATGCGAATGCATAACGGGCACTTGGACTGTCAGCAGAACGATACTTCCTATACAATCCAGACAAAGGATATGGTAACTCATAACGGGCAATACTTCCTGTTAAACTAGGCTTTGTATTGTTGATTGCCATGATCCCCCCCCAACTTTTAATATTCGATATACATTCAAGTATTTAGCAAATTACCATAAACCATTCAATGTATTTTATCATTAGGCAGGTATATTTACAGACATCGAATTAGGTTACCTAAATCGTCACAATGGGAATCTCAGACCACCTTGTCGTATATCTAGGTGATCGTCGACGCTGCTGACCGTGCATTTGCCGAATGCTTTTCGGGGTCACTCCGACTGTTAAAGTTCCACGACCGAACTGCTGGTTCACACCATCTAGAATCTGCATCACTCGTGGGTCTGACGGCTGGGTAAATAGCGACAACTGTTGGATGCCGATGGGTTCAAAGTCCTGAGCACACAATGCGATTCGCTTTACACCGAATTCTAGTGTCTGGGACAACAATTCTGTACACATCACCCTAACCACACTCAATAATACCCGTGTATCATCAGTGGGCATCTCGAGTCCTCTCGATGTCCTCACCCACTTTCTACCTTCACTGTAACTGCCAGACAGAGATAGAGTCAATCGACCTGCACAAACTTCTTTTCGCCGTAATTTTCGAGACAATTCCTGTACAAAAGCAAATGTTCTTTCCTCTATACGATATGGACTCCACAGAGATTCAGGTAATGACCGACTGAAGATGACCGTTTGTGGTTTCGGTGGGGCTAGATTGAACTCGATGACGGACTCTCCCCACAGTTCAGTCCACGTTCTCCAGCCAGTGACTGTGAGCAATTTCCGTACCCATATACTGTCTGCCTGTGTAAAATCCCAAGCCGTTTCGATAGTGGCATCCAAAAGCTTGCGCTTAGAGGCACTACCGATGCCCCACACATCTCCCACATCTACCATTTTCAGGGCATCTATTCTGTCCAGTTCAGTACCGATGACAGACACCCCTTCAAATCCGAAGTGAGTGCGAGATAGCAATCCCTTCTTCGCCAGACGATTGGCTACCTTCGCCAGTGTTTTGGTTGGAGCGACTCCAATCGACACTGGTATACCGACACTATTCCAAATGGTCTCACGAATCTGTGAGGCAATCTTAGCCAATCTCGTGATCGGAAAACCAGATAGATCGACAAAAGATTCATCGATAGAATAGACCTCCATATCCGGAACTATCGATTCAATGGTTTGCATCACCCGGTGAGAAATGTCGCCATACAGTGTGTAATTAGAGGAGAACACCTGTATCTTGTGTAGATGAACGTGCTCTTTGATTTTAAAGAATGGCACTCCCATCGGTATACCGAGCGCTTTACTTTCATCTGAGCGAGCAATTACACAACCGTCATTATTGGATAATACTACAATCGGTTTACTGCGTAAGTCCGGACGGAATAGACGCTCACAAGAAGCGTAGAAATTGTTACAGTCAATCAGAGCAATCATTTCGGTTTACTCTAGCCTTCGTCCACAGGTCGACCGGTGCAAGAATGGATAGCGTACCGAACCACACCCCACACTTCCCAGTCCATATGCTCACTGAGGTGTATACTTGGATAGGATGGATTTTCAGCTTGTAAAATGAGTTTACCGCCCTGTTTCATCCATCGCTTGATGGTAAACTCCCCTTCGACGATGGCCAACACAATGTCTCGATTATTGGGTCTCTCCCCTCTCTCCACAACAATCAGGTCTCCATCTAGGATGCCTGCATCTCGCATAGAGTCTCCTTTCACACGCACAAAGAAGGTCGATGTCGGTTGCCGAATCAACAGTTCATTGAGGTCAAGAACCTTATCGATGCTTCCCTCTGCTGGAGATGGAAAACCAGCAGATACCGTCGAAACCATCAGTGGTAAAGAAACATACGACAGTTTATCCAAGGGCGCACACGGCAAGATTTCCAAAACGTTGTTGTACTTGTATGACATAAGAACTCCATCTATGACATACAGTATACTGAACATGTGTTCATATTGCAACTCATTTTTCATCCGTGACAAAACTGCGCAGTCGCTTTGATAGACATCGTCATCAAAGTCCATACCACGAACGCTCAGATCATTGGCACTTGTTAAGGCACAACCCAAGATGTACCGAAGGACAACCACCTCACAGTGTTTGCCCGTTCAATGTGGTGCCTATTCAGTCTCACCTTCTTGGGGACTTTCTACATTTTCCTGATCCTCTTCTAGAGTCGCTTCGGCATCTGTATTCGAACTGGACTCATCTATCTGGGTTCCGTATTTGGAAAGATAGTCTTGAATATCTTTGAGTACACCAACTTCCTGACCTTGCATATTCATTTGTTTCAGTTTGATTGAATACGACTCCATAGAGTCTTTGTCTGTCCCAGTGATTAAGACAATCTCGGAACTAAGCATCTCTCGCTTAGCCTCTGAAATATCAGACCACATCACCGTAAACCCCTCATCTGTACCCAGTTCCATATCCAAAACCTTTATGCCTTGTGGTGTCAATACAATTTCATCATTTCTATTCGCAAAATACTTCAAGCTTGCAAAGACGATTGAAAGGATGTTGAACCCGATATATGCAAGCCCAAAGTTGTAATCACCATCAGATATATCTGGTAATGCTACCAAATACTGGTACAAATATCCCACAACCCCAAATCCAAAGAGGAGGTTTAAATACAACGGCCACTCTTTTGGATTGTACGTTATCGAATTTTCCGCCTCATCGACCACACGAGATTTGGAAAGTATCAAGACAGGAAGCGCAACCAAAAACGAAACAACAAAAGTGTATACCAAGACCCACCCAAACAGATGCCAGAGTTGCAGCCAAAAGTACACTATTCCAACTACAAATAAAACGATTATACTCAATCCGAGAACACCAGTAAATAACGCTTTCATAACTTCTCCTTATCGAACGCATTGTAATATTCATTCTATCAAATCACCTACGAATCTTATCACATACAAATAGGATTTAATATACAGATCTCTCGAACTAGAGGGTAAACGTATCGACGGATATAAGTCTCAATAGCAATCAATCAAATAAGTCATCACCTTTGAACACACACCTTCTTCTTGAGCAAACCAAATCGAAGGCAACCTCGGCAGTCGCTCCAGCATCAGATTCCCACGTCTGTCTCCATGAAACCAATATGTTCCCACTCTCGCCACAAAGCAAACCATCTGATGGTGGTCGGACTTGGTAAGCGACTGATGAACCTCCACAACCGAACGGGCAATGTTCACATGACCACAATCGATGGTGCCTATACCTTCTGGATACACCACTTCCAATTGTGCAAAGGTGCACCAACGCCCCTCACGATGGAGATACCGAGCCTTGAACAACATCGGAGCGACATCTGTTTTCGGCTTTAGAGCAAGCAGTTCATCCCGGCGATATCTGGATTGTCTTCGAGACATGTATACTCATTATTGATGTGGTATGAAATACATACTGTATCGTGGCACTTAAGAAATAACATCTCCGGAGATTGGTATGGCGTTAACGCAGGATCAGATTTCAAAATTGGTCGATTTGCTACGATCTAACGAACAAGAATTCGTGCAACAAGGCATGATGTTGACTGAAACTCTGATTCAGGACCCCTCGGAGTTCTCCTATTTTTTCAAGGATCTAACAACACAGCCTGTACCTCAAAACCCCTCGTTTCAGAGTATCCAACAGATATTTTAGCAAGTACAAATCGATGACCTCAGAATCTTTCGCTACACTACAAGAACGCTGTTGAGCTGCTGGAGTCTGGGAATGCTCGCTCAATGGAATCCCAAGATCGTAGAGGAAACGACAACACTCACACTATCAAGTTCACACCTCTGTACCCTTCCATCAACTCTTCAACATCTCACTAAATTACAATCTCTCGACCTACGCCACAATCGTCTCCAAACCTTATCAACGTGGCTGGGAGATTTAACCGAACTGAAAGAGCTGAACGTCTCAAATAATCCTTTACGTTCACTACCGACCAACCTCCGTACATTACATATTGATGATAATCAGTGGAGTAATCTTCAGACGGATCTTTGGTCATTGACTTCGTTAAGACACTTGGACCTGCGAGAATGTACCATCAACCGTATCCCATGGATGATACAAAATCTTATAGAACTCAGAACACTACTCGTTGCCCACAACACCCCTCCACCACGAAGAGACCATCTGTCATCCCTTCAATTGTTACAACAACGAAAGGAACTTGCTAAAAGGTGTACCTACCTTCCCTATTCTCTATTTGACTTACCTCATCTCGAAATACTCGAACTCCGACTCTATACCTACTCACTAGACTGGCTCGAACGATTGGAACACCACAGTAAGAAGTTTATCGATTTGATGCTGCAAACGGATAGTGGTACCATCCAATCTACAGCCATCATAGAGAATGTATTTCCGAATTCTGAGCAGGCATTATGGGCACTGGGAGAGATCGTACAATGGAATGTTCATCTACAGTCAAGCATCAATGAGTTGGATCTGACTGGGACACAGATGCTTGAGTTACCCAGAGGAATCACACATCTAGACAATCTATCACACTTAAATCTATCCGATAACCATCTAAGCGAACTCCCCGAATGGCTAATGGACATACCATCACTCAAAGTATTGATAGTCAGCAACAATCCGATATCTATTCTACCGACATTTTTGGAAGACATGACCAATCTAGAAGAGATTCACCTGGATGGTACCAACATTGATACCGAGAATCGAATTTGGTTGGAGGCTTTAATGTCACATTGTGAGCTGTACTTTTGATCTACATCTCTCGCATCTGTATATATAAATTATCATCCTATCACCGAGTTCATCATGCGCTTACCTAAAACCCATGTCGAAAAAATCACAACACTCTTTGCCAACGAAGACTTTGCCTACACTCTCCAAGCGGTTGAGTTGGTCGATACATTGGTGGATAGCGAAGAGGATTTCATGCATTTTCTAGAGAGTGTTCGAGACTGTGAACTCTCCAACAAACTGACCATCGAGGAATTGACCTGGGTCTTTGAGGCATATAGAGATAGTAAGTACTACTTAGGTCTATGGTCATTCTGGAAACTCGTGAGTTGGGATTCAAGCCGATTTAGAAACACAACTAGCCTAAGGCTCATCAAGAGATCTTTGCAAGCACTTCCTAAGAACATCGACTCATTCCCGAAGCTCCAAGAACTCCTTTTGCGAATCAATCGTCTCGCCACATTACCAGAGACCTTTACGTCTCTGCAACGATTGCGAACTCTAGACATCTCTGAAAATCACTTCTCTGTATTTCCTGCCTCCCTACTGGAATGTCGACGCCTGAAAAAGTTGAACTTTACTCGGAACAAACTGACCGAAATACCTGTGGATATTAGTAACTTGAGCCAACTGTATAGATTCGAACTATTTCAAAACAGACTCCAAACTTTACCGGAGACTTTTGGAGCACTCACATCCCTCAAGACATTACTCTTAAGATTCAATCAACTGGAATACCTCCCCGAATCATTTGGGGATCTGTCATCGCTCGACTACTGTGACCTCTCGGAAAACATATTGGATAGTTTACCAGAATCTGTAGGCAATCTACATATCCTCACAATGTTGAATCTCGGTAAGAACAATCTTGACGGTCTTCCTAATTCCATTTATGAACTTAGCCTTCTCGAAAGATTGCAACTGAATGACAATCAACTCACAAGCCTATCAGAGAGTATCGGTAAACTGACCAACCTTAGATTTCTTGACTTAACCAACAACCCACTAATCAATCTTCCTGAATCTATCGGCAAACTATCGAGACTGACACGACTTGACTTACAAGGCTGCCCCCTCACCACATTGCCGGCATCATTACTCAACCTGCAGTCGCTAGAGAGACTCTCGATACCAATCGTAAACTTCGACGACAAAGAGATCCAGGCACTCCGGCAGAAGTTACCCAATTGTATCATCAATTGAGCACATCGGATGTCTCAAGTCAGACATCAGATAAACAATACAACATCGCCTTTTAATAGTATATTGGTGAAACCAAGAACCACTTTTGTTTGCCGTCAAAGGCTGGTAACGGAATATCGCTTCAAGTATTTGTTCTACCAAAGTATACAGGTGTCACATGTCCGCGTCACAAACACACATTGCCAAAATTGCAGATATTATGAAGTCTCCAAAGAAGGAAGACTTCAATCAGGGTGTCACACTTGTAGCCAGTATGATCACAACTCCGGATGAATTTAGACAGTTGCTAGAACTCATCGTCGGTCAGACTTTGCCAACACGCCTAAACTTTGCAACCTTCATATCCATCTTTAGCCACTTGATTACCAAAAAGACGGTTGGTAGCCACCCTTTTCTAACAACGGTCGATGACTTCAGCGTTCGAAACGAAGCTGCATTTTGGGGATGGATAACATATCTGAGTTTCACCTCGCAGAATATTATCTCTCTGGTCGGCGATACGCTCGATTTATCCAACTCAGAGTTAACAGATCTGCCAAACGGACTGCATATACTCTCTCATATTACGGGATTAGACTTGAGCAACAACCGTTTCTCTGTCCTCCCACCTGTACTGTCAACATTTTCCCACCTGACAAGCATAAACCTTTGTTCCAACTCCCTGACACAGCTCCCGACAAAGTTTATACATCCAAACCAGTTGGAAAGCCTAGACATCTCACACAATCGAATCACCTCTGCGTCATGGTTGACGCGTATGCCAAATCTGGTGGAGCTATATGCCCAACACAACGTTCTCAAAACCTTACCTTCCAACGTTCACTGTCCGAATTTGGTGTGTGTGAATATCCGAGACAATCCAATATCCAAGATTCCGAGTTGGCTCCTGCATTCGAACACCAGCCCCCTGATTCTCTCCACAGAAAATCTCGCTCGCCAATGGATAGATGAGTTGCCCGAAGACAGCAGAAAGGCTCTGGTGTCAAAATCACTGGGCAAACCGTTCTCAGCCGTTCAAGGATTCGCTGGGATAACTGAAAATACTAACGAATATAGCACCAACTTCAATCAATATACACGCCTATGGTATATTGGTCACCTTATGAAATGGTCCCCAGGGTTGGTGAGTACAATCACACGTTTGGCACTCAAGACCGATGATCTACCTGATGCAATCCAATATCTGACTGCATTAACTGCAATCGATCTGTCCGCGAATGGTCTGATATCTTTGCATCCTGGTGTTCTACAGCTCACACAGATTACAGAGTTGGGGTTACAAAACAACTGTTTGGTGTCATTACCACCTAATTTCCATCATCTGCATCAATTACAAACGCTCACCTTAAACACAAATCCACTCACGACGCTTCCCGCATCCTTTTCAACGTTTACCAACTTAACGAAACTAAGCCTGACCGCTACCCAGTTGTGTACAATCCCTGATCTAAGCGCATCGATAGATCACCTGATGGAACTGTCTCTTTCCGATAC
>CAJWHX010000107.1 GCA_913040875.1 uncultured Pseudomonadota bacterium
ACTTATTTGGGTCGCAATAGGGTAATACTCCAGTTTCCAAACCCCAAGTAATAGCTCATTGATTCGGATCTCAATGGTTAAATTGGATGGGTCAACTCTTCCGAAAATACTGTACCACTTCCCTTTGATTGCCGGGAGTTCTCCAGGACCACTAACCAATTGATGCGGTACGGTAGATCCAAATTTAATCGTATCTCCAGCATTATGCATAGACAAATGTATGGGGGTGTCATTGTATCCTGAACGCTCTGACAAAAATCGAAAATAATGTGACTGTCTATCCCCTTCACTGCGATATCCATCCACAACGATCGTATACATTCTAGCATTCGGACAAGGATGCCTTAACCACAGGATATTCCAATCGGAGGTTTGCTTCCAAGCTGTATAACCATTGAATGTTGCGACACCTTGTGTGTTCCATGCACCATGTTGAATCCGTCCATGCTCCATAGTCTGATTCAGTAAAAGCCAAGGAAAGAAGTTTGATGCACAAATGTACAATTCTTTGTAAACCCAAATTTTACAGTGTGGATGCAGATACTTCTGTACTGTATGTGCACAGGCGATTGGATCTGCCGCACCCAATACGAAAAGGTTCTCAAGTGAAGCCCACCGTTCAGGATTGCTACTACACCATCCTTCAAGAAGTTCTGGATACAAATCACCAAATCCCAAAGTTAGTTCACCACTAGATAGAATCGAGCAATTATCAAAAACTTCTGCATAATCGACAAAACTCTTTAAGAGCGACAACCCTTGAATACGATAGGCTTCATCTACATGTCCTAGTAAATCACGTAATTTATCAATGTGTTCTTGATTCATTTAGTTTCTCCAAGTCTACAAACAAACGATGTCGACGGATGTATTCTAACACGCCTATATCTAGCGTCGATTGTAGCTGTTGAGTACAAGTTTCATCCATTTGCTGAAAGACACTTCGAACCTTAGTGGAAGAATAGAAGGCTTCAGGACTTTGATCGGGTTCTAAATACCGTACCAGTTCACCGATGCTCACACCGGGGATGACATCACCAACGCGTGGAACCACTACGAGACCCATCCGATCATGACCAAAGCCATACTCACAATTTCGAGCGTGATCGCTTCCGCATACATAAAAGACGACCATCTTTGGATCAACCTGCTGCACGCGCAAGAGTAAACTCTCAATCACCTCAGGATAGTCAGGCCAATACCCATGCTGTACAGATTCCCATCGTCCAACTTGAAGCCAAGGATGGTCTTGGAGAGCCAACTCTGCCATAGCGATACGATGAGTGGCTGAGACTACATCCAAGTCTCCCAAACGCCCCCGATTCTGTTTGTAATCCAAATACAAATCATGAGATGGAGACATAAAGCCGCACCAAACAGTCCACCCACGAGTCTCTAAACCTTCTTTGGCACGACTCATCATGTGTACGTGTCCTTTGTGAATCGGATTCAGACCACCGGTCGTCAACAGCACACAGACTTTATCTTCGTTCGGATATTTTTCTGGTAGAGGCCATAAGCTAGAGGCCATAAGCTGTCTAAGCTCATTCATTTCACCTACTGACAAGCATCGGTGATGTGCACGGAGTATTCTGGCTCTGCGTCACTTGGTGCGACGACAACATGTACCATTTGCCCTTCGGCATCACAAACCGCATCGCATCCTCCAGAGGAGTCCTCGACCTGCATATGAAGGATAGCCGAATCGTCTACAGTGCACGCATCCGCGATCAGAAGACTGAACCCACAGGTGGACGATTCATACGCAGAACCAACCAAGACTTGCTCTGTACTCCAATCAAACGTCTCTCTACTAAAGCTATCTGCAACTCTTCCGAACCAGAACTCTCGAGCAAAGGCATCCCATTCTTCTTGAGTCGCAATCGTCAAGCCATCGGTTCCAGTTGGATCATTCAATCCGCCTCGCCCACTGTACAGCACCTCTAAGGAGTCTGTGATTCCTTCACAAGGGTTGTCGATCAAGGGTACGGAGGTCTCTGCTGTATCTGCTGGCTCCTCTGTAGACGTACTCGTATCTGTACTCGTATCTGTAGACTTTTCCCCGCAAGCGAGCACGGTCATTAAAATGACCCCAGACCATATTTTCGGCATCGCAACTCTCCAATTTGTAGTGTGATGAGTCAATTATATCATTGCGTCCAAAATATTGTGGCAAACTTTAAGGATTACAAAATAGATGCGTCCACCAACCATTGTCGTCTTGCCCAAGGATTGTGCTCCAACAACATATGGGCATCGCGATGCCATGCTTCCATCTGATGATGAAAGACCGTAACGGTATCAATGGGGTCTGACACGGTGAGCGTACGCTGGTTATCCGACTGAGCATTCGAGGCAGAGTGGTGTTCGAAGAGTCCAAAGTGCAAATCTTGTTCATGAATCGAAAGAAGACGCAACGAATACTGTCGCACATCCAACTCCGCAGCCTCCAAAATAATTCTCTTACCAATTTCTACAATTCGGTCATCCAATTCAGCATCCCACAACAAGAGTTTCTCTCGCAAAGCTTGGAGACCAAAAACAATGCGGGTTACCATATTCCCGCCCATTTCTCGAGCAGTCGGATCACCCATCATAAAGGCACGATCAAAAGCCTGTTGATGAATGGACAACCGAGAAGACCACCCTCGTGTATCAGGTGATTCTACGCCAATGTACTGCTTGCGTTCAAAATCGGTGTATATACTCTGTTTCTCCACTTGATTCACAAAGCCGCACACCGAACATGTGTACTGTTGGAAATCCTCACGAAGGATAGAATCTCGGACTTTTGGAAGCCTTGTAATGTGCATCCCAATCAACATGTGTTGGGTCATTGCAATCCCACACTGTAAGCATGAAAATGTCACTGACTCATACGTACTCACGATTTTGGCCTCATGATTCTAGTTTATGGTGTACCCGGCATTCCTGTTGGCTTGGGTGGTTCTTTTGTATTCCCTTTGCCTTTCCCTTTTCCCTTCTCGCCGCCTTTCTTTTTGTATGGTTGAACATCCAATAAGTTTTTGTAAAAGAAGTTTTGAACCTTCTTTGAAAGATTTCCGCCCCATTTCTCTGGGTTTACGTACCCTGCCGGATCGGCAAAGAATTCTGCATAACAGTTGGCAAAGAACTCCTTTGGAGACATCGCTGTATAGCTTTCCCCAGTTGCTGTCACAGTGGCTTCAACCTCAGGACTGATGCGATTGCAGGTTTGGTAGTAGTGGTTTAAAAAATACTTCCCTTTCTTTCCTTTCCCCCAGTTATTCATGTTGTCCCACCAATTCTCTGTAGATTGCTCAACAGCAACTTTCACTCCATTGGATAAAGCATGCCAAGCCGGTAAATACTCAGGAGAAAATGTGGACGTGACGTCATCCCGTGAGGGAGCAAAGGAATCACTTCCTTGATAGGAGATTATCTGGTCGATGACTACTTGAATGGTTTCCGCGTCGAACTCTCGTTGGGTACCATTCCCATCTGTCCAGGTCGCTTCATGCCCGCCCAATTCTTTGATCCACTGATAATACGCATCATGGGTCTGTTCAAACTCAACAAAACCAACCTGCGCTAGCCATGCGTCAATCTCCGCAGATCTTTGATGATGCACAGCATGACCGACCTCATGACGAATCGTATGTGTCATGTTATCCACGTTTTGTTGAAAAATGAAGTCATTCAAATCCACACCGATAGCGATAACATCATGAGATGAACTATAGTAACCTCCGCCTCCCTGATCCAACGCAATCGTCTCGTCGATTCTCTCATTGTTCGCCACATCACTTTCCGGAAGAACCTCCAACTGATCCCAAAGGTGAACGACCTTCGACATCTGCCAGTCTGCATCATCTTGATAATATTCATGCTGATCAGAATCATGATTCAAACTATGATTGAATCGCATTTCATAGGCTGTTTGCACATCGGTAAATTGCATCCCTTCAAGAGTCCTTCGGATACCTGACCGTATAGAATCCACCTTGGACTTCTTTTCCGGTAACGCCTCTAGAGATTCAGAGAAGTGACTCCCCGCTTCTTGTGGAAAACGCTCAACAACATCATCACTGAGTGTTGAACTGTTCAATTTCTTAAACAACTGTGCCGGTTTGGAAAATGGCTTTACCTCAAATGCTGCATCTAGCCATTCTGGACGGTCAAACAGTTCCTCAAACAGCGCATCTGTCATACCCAACTCTTTAATTCGAGATTTCACTTGTACTACGGGATCGGTCTGTCCTCCAGTATCTATATCACCATTTGAGTTGGCATTGTTTCCTTTGGAGTTCTTCTTGCCACTACCACTCTTTTTTGAACCACCTTTACTGGGTGAGAGAGTGTCACCCACCGTTCCAGAGTTCCAAGACCAACCAGGTTGGTCTGTCGTCTGTTGTCGTTGCTGTTGAAGTGTGTTCTCCACATGAGTTTGGTCTACATGAGTTTCACTATCGTGTTCATTCGCAACACTGACCTGCTTTCGATTCGATTTCACTGTACTCCTTGCACAATTGTTATCTTTAACAGACTAGCATATTTATATGGGCATCTTAGGAAATATTAGGTATCATGACACCCAATCGCCCTTGTCACTTCATATAAAACCAGCGAATCAATCGGTCAACGACGTCAATGCTTCATCCAATCGTTGAATGGCATTTCGAGTATACTCTGGAGCATTGGCATAAGAGAAGCGAATAAAATGTGGCTGATGAAAGAAGGCACCTGGAATAATTGCCAGCCCCCACTTCTGAGCCAAATAACTCTTGAGTTGCTTCACAGTGTCAATCCGTCCAATGTGCTCCCCAGAAATGGTGTCGACAAACTGATACGCTTCCGGAATATCACGATTGAGCCACGGCCAAATGTTGATGAAGGTATAATAGCCTTGACCAATGATAAATTTGAATCCTCGAGCCGTCAACTCTTCGCGCACGATGGCTCTGGATCGGGCTGTCGGTTCAACAACCCTCTTCACCCATGGGTGCTCAGTGGGATTTGCTTGCCCATAGACTTCGAGTGCAGCTGCTTCTCCAAGCGCATTTGGAAGCACCGAATGGGTTGCCAGTCCTTTGAGTTTCTGCATGTGGTCCGAATTGCCAAAGACCATGTGGCAGTTCCGTAAGTTACTCCCTCCCACTGATTTTGTTAGACCATCCAAAATGAATACGGCATTGCGCTCTTCTTCCGTCAATGACTCAAAAAGCCCATTCACATCGTACAATTCAACACCAAGATCAGTGACCGATTGATACATGAAATCTAGCAATACAAACTCAATACCACTGGCAACAGCATGCTGAACCAAATGTCTAATGGCATCGATTTCCAAGTAGTTCCCTGTTGGATTGTCCGGTGTTGTAATGACCAACGCCACGACTGGTTTACCAGACTCCCGTCCCAATCGAATACTGGCGTCGATCCCTTCTGGAGTCACTTGGAAGCTCACATTTGAAGAACTCGGAGCCAAAATGGTGTTGAGACAATTGATGTAGGTCCCCTGCATGTATGAGCCCCAAGGTGCTGCTGAAACGACCACAGACCCACCGGTTTGACCGGAGGCCTGCTGAATCAGTTGATACCACTTTTGGAGCAGGTCTCGTCCCCCATCACCCAATATGATGTTGTCTGTAGTTAGAGACTCCAAAGCATAATAATTCCGCAAAATGGCTTCCCGAATATCATCTCGCCCAGTTGGGTCACCATATTTGGTAGAGCCTTCCTCCGGAAGATACCGAATTAGTGCATCCGCCAATTCTCTTGGGGGAATCCCACCCAACGTGAGTCCACCATCTCCTTGAGAGGCATTGTAGATTGGCGTATCTGGATTTTGGGCCGCAAAGGTTTTCAGTTCCTCTTTGATCAGAAACATCTTCGACGGCATGATGACTCGTTTGTTCAGCGGCGTAGAAGGGATTTGAGAGTCAGGTTGATCATAAAATACAGGAGTCGATTCAGATGGTTGTTCAGCATAGTAAAGGGTCATCATTGTATCCATGACAAAAAATTTTAGTATGCATAACAGTTACTATAAATAAAGCATAAATCAAATCTGTAGGGGAGACTTTATCGTGACATTCGTGCCTTACAACATCGGCACATAGAAATTATCGGTTTCTGATGTGCCATCGATACACTCTGTACATGTGTACTCTGCATGATATCATGACTCGTAATCTACAATCCCAATGTTTGTTTCAACTCGGATGCCCGATCTGTATTTCCCACAGCCTCTGCAGACTGAAGCCAAGCCTCTAGGTACCCTCTAGACAACCCTTCCTTGGGTCCTTGTTCTGCAAATTGAAACGCTTCGGTTGTTCGACCAGCCTCCAATGCACTTCGAATCGCAAACTCTCTACTTTGGTAATGGGTACGCTGTTGAATACTGGCAGTCTTAAATGAATCAAATGCCTCCCCAAACTCCCCTCTTTGAATCTGAGACACCCCTTGCAAGTGCCAAGTGTATCCAGATGTCGGTAACGTCTGAACCCCCTCCGCAAACAGTCGCTCGTCACTGGACCAAATTTCTGCACGATTCCAATGGATGATCCCCGTTGAAAGCACCCATAAGACGCCTACACCGTTCAAAATATTTGGAGCAAGGCGATTTGTAGAGAGCACAGTACACGTCAGCCATACAAAGCCTATGCTTGCCACATACAAATACCGTTCCGCAGCAAAATAACCAACCCACACCGGCGGAAGACTCAAGACTAAGCCACCCATAGCAATCAACCAACCCATCCTGTTGCGAATGGTCGTCAAACAAAGAATACACCATGCCCACCCCACATATACAGACCACATCGGCATCACCCACACATCTCGTACGGGATAATGAGGAAAAGGAACCAGCCAGCTGAACCACCCCATCCCAATCGTGACAAATGTCGTTTGCGGTACATGTTCCAATGAACCTGGTAAAACCGTATGCACATGGAAAGACCAACGTATCGCTGCGACCAACAATAGTGTACCCATCACCGCTGGTAGCCACTGGGGTGTTTTCCATGGTTCATTGGAACGATACATCGACCAAAGATCGTTCACTCCCCATGCCAATATAGGCAACAGTGCAATCTCTTTTGAGAGCATGCCACAAAGTAGTACCAACCCGATCAGTATCGATGAACGTTTATGCTCGGCACACACAACGGACCACAATCCAAAATGGACGGCTAGAATATCGGGTAAACAACTCGCCCATCCCAACACTTCTGTTTGAATCGGATGCAATGCAAACAACAATGCTCCCATATAAACGATAGAATCCTGGTCAAATCGTGAACGCAACCATTCGCTCAGGAGGCACGTTGATCCCATGTGCACCATCAGCGAAATGAGATGAAGTATGGTGATGTTTTGTACAAGGGCAAATATGGTCATGGGTATCGGCCTATAATACTGCGAAGCGATCTCTCCACCCTGTACAGACTGCATCCAGATTGAAGATACCGAGCCTTCTTTCCACAACCCTTCTGTAAGCAGAATGTGATCATCCCACACCAACTCACCCCACGTATAAGGCAATAGGACTATACATGCGACGACCAACAATAAGAGCATCCCTGAACGACTCATTTCACTCCTCTACCTTCAACAGGATCTGGCATTTTGTGTCGTCCGTTACCAAGAGTCAAATTTGGCGGTAATGTCCACGGTGGTAATTCCATCTGTGTTGTTCCAGTCCAGTTGGCGATCGACCATACACGCAGTTGGTTTCCACGATGAATCGGCTGATCAAACAATACTGTATAGATATTTGCCAGATTGGGTACCAGTCCCATCAACGGTCTGGGGAACAATTTGGCATCCAATACTATCAACTCTATGCCCTCAGCCTTCAATGATCGTATATCACTTTCATTGACTGTGAGTTCTGTGACTTTACCCACTTCGTATGCAGACAACGATGCCAACAGAGTATTGCTTTGAAGAAAGTGGTCCCAAGCCTGCGGTCTGACCCGATCGACCCACATACCGTGTCCGGTGAGGAGTCGTTTTTTATGGGTCAACTGAAGCAACAGAGGCAACTGGGTATTGGCAACTTTCGGATTGATTGGTGGCATCACAAGAACGTCCCCATCCAATTCCGCAATGGGAACATAGGCTGCGACTGGATGCTCTATTGGTGTGTGATTGGCATGAAACGGTCTATCCCCTTGCATCCAAAATGAAAGTGGTATCAACAACGCCAATCCTATGGATAGAGGTCTGCGAACCATTCGAGAGACTCTGTCCAGCACAACCTCCGCACCAAAAGCGGACAAAATCGAAAACCCCACTGTCCAAATCACCAGGTGCCTCGACGGCCACCAAAATCGTCTGAGTGGTGGTGCCCAACCATAAACCCCCTCAAATATTGGTGTCTTGGGTCCAAACGCCAGAAGTCCAAATACCAAGCACAACATCAATGCAGAAAAGATCATCCAGCGCTGATGTTTGTTGAATCGTTTAATTTGCAAGCATCCCACAACACTAAAGAGGAGTGTCGGGATCGATTGTACTACGCCCGCGGTGCGACCAAACGGCACAAACCAAGATCCAGACAAGGTCATCGCATCGGCAAATGCATCCGGCGATGGGAACACTCCCTCGTCGACCCCAGGAACCAAGTCCCAATTTTGCCAATAGATCACAGCCACGGGAGCAACCGCAATCCAAGATACCAAAGCGGCTTGGATTATCTGCTTCCACTGTAGTGATTGTTGAAACAGAAGCGCACACACCACAAACACAATCGCGGATAGAACAAAAAAGTATGCGTAGTACCAATAAAAAACTCCGGTCAGTCCAACACAGACTCCAGACGCGACAATCCACCATTTAGAACGGACTTGAGTACACAAACCAACAAAAAGTCCCAGTGAGAGCAGTAACCATATACCATCCAGTTGTGAAAACCGACCTGCATTCATCTCTCGAGTCCAAAATCCAGATGAAGTGAGTACCATACTGGCGATTAGTGCGCCCCAGCGACCTACACCTGCTTGAAGTGCAATCGTATACCCACCCAAACCGAGTCCAACAAAATACAGCATCACCAATGGAACCACTGCGGTTGGCCAACCCAGCAACCAGTGAAATGGGGCATACAAAAGACCTTCACTTCCGTTTCCTGCGAGCCAAGGATAATCTCCAATCGGAACATAATAGTCCGTATTGTGCACAATAGACTCTCCAAGTCGCAGACGATCGGCCACCCAAACCAGTAACCAATGATTACCAAGATTGTCTGGATGCCCCCACCCTCCAATCGAGTATTGACTTGGAC
>CAJWHX010000108.1 GCA_913040875.1 uncultured Pseudomonadota bacterium
TGGACCAGCGACTCTAGATAAAATTAAGCCAGACTGTACCGTCGGTGAAACAGCCAAGTAACGGTACCCTCCAGACAATAGTTTCAGGACAATTCTTTCAAGATAAAGAGGTGTTCGAAGACAGTAGATCTTCGAGCACCTTTTTTGTATCGGAATGAGGAATGGCAATCACGTGTTTGATGACTTCCACGCCAAACGATTGTGCCTGTCTCATACCAATCTCTAAGCTCGCACAAAGCGCATTGTACTCTCCCGAAAGAGCAATCAGCACCGTCTCACCATTGGTTCGGCTTCCCACATAGGACACCGAAGCAGATTTCACCATTGCGTCTGTAGCCTCAACGGATGCTAGCAACCCCTTGACTTCTAAAAGTCCAATACTGTGAGACATAGGTACTCCAATTTTTCCATGGATATAACCGTTCTGTGATTCAAGGTACAACAGAAGGTACACCATTTATATACAACAGATGATTGCTCGTACACTCTGCACAGGTCACGAGTCCTACCCAATCGATGATCCCATCTTGATTCCAATCACCAAGACCCTTCATTCGACCATACTCCTCGTCGCTCAGTTTCATTTTCCAACATGGAGAGGAAGACAGCTCAATTAGTTTTTGGCTCCCGGCTTGAATTCCATACAGCCTCCACTCCCCATCAGCAAGTTCCACAGGCAACAGACGCTTCAAATCTGGCACTCGAGCCACTTCAGTCGGTGTGGACATCGATAAATTACGCTGAACATCACGGCGTAAGATTCTATCGCCATCCAGATACGCAACCCAAGGCTGGTTGGGAACAAACACAACGTTCGGAACAGATCCAAGTGGTGAGTGCCCCATAAAGCCCTCCTTGGAACCCAGACGATACTGAATGTTTTGATCCAATATGGGCACGGTAAACATCACGTCTAGCCAACCATCTTGATTCAAATCCACCAACGCACCCTGTCTGGGAGGAGGAGCTTGAAAATTTTTGCCAGAAACTTCCCATGTGCGAGCAGTCGTTTGCACATGAGTTTGAATGTTGGATTCATCCTCGTGTAACGTCACGAAATCCAACAAACCATCCCTATTCAAATCTCCAATTAACGGCAGCTGATTGATTCTTCCCACGTCGATTTCAACAAATGTCTCTAGAGCATAGTCTGAATTGCCCCAATATATCGAGATGGACTGATCCATTTGATTGGAATATACCGAATCGACAAATCCATCCCCATCTACATCCAATAGACCTGCTGCAACGGTTTCACGTGGTCCCAAACGTCGAAATTGGTGTTGGGTTTCGATGATTTGTTCACAGGCCGGTATTTCAACTTTTGATTCCTGTAAACCGATCGAAGTATTCTCCGGCGATAGACTCAACACTTGAATACTGAGTACCAATACAGTCAACAGCATCACAACTAAAATGACCACAGCCCCTTTAATCCATCGATTGGTTTGTACCTGAAGCTGCTCCGTCGACACTGTACTCACGGGTTGGATCGGTTTGGAAGCAGACGATAACTGAGACTCATATCGATGAACGGACTGAAAATCGATGGGGGTGAGTCGTGTGTAGCGTTCACCATCTAGTGAACGTATTATCTGTTCTAAAGCGCTCTGCATCTCCTGCGCGGATTGAAATCGATCTTCCAAAGATTCAGATCCTGCACGCTCGAAGAACTTCAACAATTCAATCGGCCACTCTCTATCTTTGACTTCTTCAGTCAAAAGCATCATTGTTCGGCTGGAAAACAAGTCCCCCTTCAATTCACCGAAGAGCACCCATTGCATCGTCATTGCCAAACTGTATAAGTCAGCCTGTGGGGTGACGTCTTTAAAAGACAGTCGCTGTTCTGGAGCCATGAATGCCACAGTCCCCGCCAACACTCCACTTTGGGTCAACACCATCGAAGCATCCCGCAACGAAGCCAGACCAAAGTCGGTGAGTTTAAAAGATTTCCCGTTGAGTCCAACCAAAATATTATGGGGTTTAATATCTCGATGTACGATTCCCTGTGTGTGAATCTCTTTCAGCGCGGATAAAATTTGGACTCCCATATCGAGTGCTGTGAGCAAAGAGAACGCCTCTCTTTGACCCACCCAATCTGCGATGCTGACCTGGCAAAGCTCCATCACGATACACAGCTGGTTTTCATGGTGAAAATGATCGTAAATATGGACGACATTTGGGTCGTGAATGCTCGCCATAATACTGACTTCACGGCTCAAGCGGCGACTGGGTGAGAAGGATTCTACCCCTTCTTCTGCCGACTGCTGAAGTGGTACACACTTCATCGCACACTCTCGCTCCAAGTCTAGATCAATGACTCGGAACACATCCCCCATCCCACCAGAGCCAATCTTAGCAATTTTATGATAGCGATTGTATTTGTCAGACATATTGAAAAACTATCCGAACGAAGAAAATTTAACCACTTGGGCGGTGTCTATTCTACTGCTATTTTCACTGACGAATTGTCAACAATTCCGTATGGGGTTAATTTCTCTGTGTTATTTGAACGTTATATTGACAACAGCTATATCCGAGGATTCTCATGCGCCTGCTTTCATTGCTCTCATTCTCACTATTAATCGGCTGCCCTGACCCCAACGCCTCCTCATCTGGTATGGAGTCCACCTCAACAGCAACTGGTGGCACAGACCCACAAGCGACCACTGGTTCACAAGAAACAGATCCAAGCGCTGCCCGACTTAGCTGCGCAGAAGGGGACACAAACTGCATCACCATATCTGGAAGCATGGTCTACGACGGCACACCCAACGGATCAATTCGGTTGGATGTACAAAAAGTACGAAAAGGCTCTGCGCCCATGCTGGTACACACATTGGAAATGCAATCTGTTGATGAATTCTCTTTTGATGCCCCCAAAGGATATGGTCCCATCATCATCACTGGATTCATCGATGAGGCAGGTGATGGTCCTTCTGCTTCTGATCCACAAGGTCGATTGAGCATCGATATCGGTGAAGAATCTCAGATAGATCTCAAGATTGAAGTCAAGTCCGACAATGCACCTGTACAGCCCAAACCACCATCGGACAAACCCGACGACAAATCTGGAAGCGCTTCAAACAACAAAGATGCACCGACTGAAAATGGTTCTGAGAAGCCTGCCGCTGCTCCACCTGCAGATGCACCTCCCGCTGACGATGCACCTCCCGCTGACGATGCCCCCCCCGCTGACGAATAAGCAGTTTATACATGAGTGATACACCCTATCTCAGCCTCATCGTTCCTGTATACGATGAAGAAGACAACTTGCGTCAATTACACAACGCGATTGTGGCTGCTCTAGCCAATCAAACCTTTGAAGTCATCTACGTTAACGATGGGTCTAGAGATGCATCTGCACAAGTATTGGAAAGGATTGCCAAAGAAGATGAGCGGGCACGAGTCATTCACTTCGTTCGAAACTATGGTCAAACAGCAGCCTTAACCGCTGGCATTCGTTCTGCTCAAGCGGAATTACTGGTCACTCTTGATGCCGATCTTCAAAACGACCCCAGTGATATTCCAATGATGCTAACTCATTTAAAAGATGCTGATGTTGTTTGTGGATGGAGAAAAGACAGGAAAGATTCCTACCTCTCTAGAACATTCCCTTCTAAGATAGCCAACTGGCTTATCTCACGGTTGTCCAATGTATACATGCATGACTATGGGTGTACACTGCGCATTTATCGAAAAGAATTTATCCAAGACATCCCTTTGTACGGTGAAATGCATCGATTTATCCCAATCTATGTGACTTGGGCAGGGGCTCGTCTGGTTGAGGTCCCCGTTAAACACCACGCAAGAACTCGGGGAGAGAGTAAATATGGGTTGTGGCGCATTCCAAAGGTCCTACTAGACCTAACGACGTTAAAATTCCTGCGAGATTTCTTTGTCACCCCAATCTACTTTTTTGGATGGCTTGGAATCGGATTTGTAGCTTTGGGACTGATGATGATGACGACAAGCATCGGCTTGTGGTTTCAGGGTTTACATCCAGAACTAGCCGCGTCATTAACCACTCTAGGACCGATTTTATGTGGGCTTGGTATCGTTGAGATTACGCTTGGCATTATTGCTGAGGTTTTAATTCGCATGCATTTTGAATTGCAACAAAAGGAACCGTATCGGATAGCCCGTCGCATCAATTTCCCTACTTCCAACAAAGAACAATAAACATGTGCGGAATTATTGGGTGGTTCAATCCAAAAGGTGCATCACAGAAGTTCACGGATACTTTAAACGCCTCGCACCTCATACAACAGCTGGTTCATCGTGGTCCATCGGCTCAAGGCGATCAATCAATCCAGAACAACAGCACAATTTTTGCCACACTAGCCACCGCTCGTCTAGCCATCGTTGGAGTTGAAAATGGTGCTCAACCCGTACAAAGTCCTTGTGGACGATGGTGGGTGAGTATGAATGGAGAGGTCTACAATCACCATACACTCAGACGAGAGTGTCTAGGAAATGGGGTTGAGCCTCTCAATCAATCCGATACCGCTGTCGTTGCAGCCCTTCTCACCTTCCTGCCCTTAGAGAAGGTGATTGAACGTTTACGAGGAATGTTTGCGCTGGCTATAGTCGATACACACACCCAATCTGTCCATATTTTCAGAGATCGTTCGGGCCAAAAGCCACTCTACTGGACCACACTGCCTGATAATACACTCGTATGGAGCAGTGAAGTTCGAGTATTGGAAGACATTTATCGAAGGACGAATATCCCCTTAAGATACAATCACACGGCGATTTCTCACCTACTTTGTTTTGAATACATACCGGCTCCTCTAAGCATCTGGATAGGAATCCACAAGCTTCAGCCGGCACACTGCTTACAAGCAAATCCAGACCGATATTCAGAACCCAAGCCTTATTGGACATTCCCGACTCAATCCACGGATACTTCTTCATCAAGATTGCATTGGGAACAGTCCTTGTACTTGGCTTTGCGCTCCTCAACACAGATTCGACTGAATGCCGACGTGGAGGTCGGTACATTATTGAGCGGCGGAATCGACTCCACCACCATTACGGCACTGGCAACAGAGATTCACCCCAACATTCGAAGCTTCTCCGTTGCTGTTCAAGCAGACGGTTTTTCGGAACGAGATGCCATCCTTGAGAATCAAGCACATATCCAAGCTCAATCCAATTTACAATCTATACTCTGGTCCTTCGAGCAATCAGACTTTGACAAAGTCCTTTCCGATACACTCGATCACATGGATGAACCCTTGAGTGACTCTTCATTGATTGTCACTTGGTTTCTGTTTAAACAGATTCAATCTATGGGTCTAAAGTGCGTACTGTCAGGAGATGGCGCCGATGAAATATTTGCGGGATATCCAACCTATAAAGCCCATTGGATAAACCAGACAAAATTACCACGAATTGGTCTTCGAAAGTTTCTCGCACCATTTGTACAACGCATACCTGCCAGTCACAAGAGCGTTTCATGGGAAGAGATGCTCAAGCGATGGACCAGCATCAATCAAGATGGTCAGCTCGAATGGTGGCGAGAACACCAGCTCTGGATGGGGGCTTGGATGCCAACTGAGCTGTCTAGAATCGATGGTTTATGGGATATTGCAGATTTTTGGGCGAAACAAACCAACAGCTCACGAGTTGGAGACGCTTTGTTTCTGGATCAACGACTCTACCTTGCCGAAGGTGTACTGACCAAAGTAGATAGAGCCTCGATGGCGCATGGAATTGAAGTAAGATCACCATTTCTGGATCATCGAATCGTAGAGTTGGTCAGTCAGATACCGCTCCACTTCAAACTAAATCGACACGGAAACAAACAAATCTTAAGAGGCCTACTTCCCCAGTTATCCAAGAATATCCAATCTCGACCAAAAAAAGGCTTCGGCTCTCCAGTCGCACAATGGATGCTATCCTCTTGCGCAAACGAACTGGATGCCCTACCAGACAGACTGGATACTTGGATTCCCCAATCCCAGATGCGTACCATTGTATCGGAACACCGGACAGGAAGTCACAATCATCGAAGACGCTTGTGGTCAGCATTTATACTCAGTGAATGGATGAAGAGACACCCTGAATCGTAAACAAACTATTTACTGGCAAAGTAACTTTTAGCATCTGCAAATGCAGCGACCAATCGCCCATGAGGCAAATCCACCCAAATCAGGTAGTCTGATGCTGTCGTCTCTACATACGCAGCTACCAACTGGCCTTCTTCAATTTGCCCGAACGCATCGATCACGGATAATGCTGCTACGGCATATTCCAATTGACCACTGATCAAAAACTTGGTTCTGTGGGATCTCCAAATTGCCCTCATCAAAGGTCGATCAAAGCTATCGAGCGCACTGGCAACGTGAAACTCTTTGAGGAGTGGAAGCTGTGTGCGAATCATTTCTTCTATTCGAAGGATGAGTCGATTGCCCATCAATGGCTTAGAAGACGCAGGCTGATCCGTTTCCTTATCGACAGTCTGCACCATTTGTTTTACCGGTGATTTAGCGGCCGGTTGCGTTGCCTTCTGAGCTGATTTCGGTTGTTGGCTCTCCGCCGCAGCCGCGAGAAACAGATCCATCGCAGAGGGTGTTGATTTCTGCTGTGAAATCTTGGTGTTGAGTTTCGCCAGACTGTCTTCGACTTGAGGACGAATGGACGGTGACTCTGAAACCTGAGACGAGGTTGGATTCGAGTCTGGGACTTCCCTAACACTCTCCGGACTCTTTTCGGCCTTATCCGCTTGTTGTTTTTTCAGAGCCAATCGCTGGCGATGCATTTTTTGCTGCAGCATCGCAATTTGAATTTGAGTTTGTACATCAATCTGAGATTTTTTCTCGGTTTTTTCAGGTACATCTACAGATTCAACGGTCTCTTCAGCAACTTCCTGTGTTGATCGTTCCTCCTCAGATGCTTCACTCGTCAACGCTTCCTCATCAGAATCCATTTCTTCGATCTCAATATCAGAAGCATTGGATTCATATTCTTCACCCAAGTATCTAGGAGGACGTTTAGGCTGTTTCAAACCCGATGAGGACTTTTCGATCACAGGCGGAGTACGCTCTGTTGATGCGACCGGTAAATCAATCTGAAGAGGTGCTAAGGTCGATTGTTTATTCTTTGGCTTCGATAGACCCGTCAGCTGAACATTGCTAAATAAATCTGCCAATGGATCCATTGGCTTGTTCGATGTTTCACCCATATCTACAGTCTCCCTCACATGTTGTGTATAGTAGAATATAAACCCAACACGCTATTTTTCGTAGTGTGTACATCATTCTTGACATGGTTTTGATGAGTACCCATAAGTGAATGCAGTGGAATGATGCTCATACATCTTCAATCAGTGTTACTATGGTATCATTGACAGCCATCGAGGATACCATGACTGCATTCAAAACCGCCATCGCATTTGGACTCATTTTCCCCTTCTCCACCATCGCCCATGCTGAGGGGGATGTCTTACCGCCGCCCAATCATTCTTCTCTAAGCGATTTTGATACGTCGACTCTGCCAACAGAGTCTATTTCAAGACCCTTGATGGGGAATGGTTTACCCCATCATGTTGAAGTTCGACTGATTTCCGACCATCAATCGATTGCCCCGGGTGTTAAAGTTCAGCTTGGTATTTGGCTAGAGCAAGACGATGAGTGGCACACCTACTGGAAAAGCCCCGGAACGATTGGTAAACCGACTTTAATCGATTGGAGCCTAGAGATCGGTGAAGGAAATTCTGTGGAGGAACTAGATGTAGCGGTCAGCGACCATGAGTATCCAATCCCAACAAAGTTTGATCAATCTGGAATTGTCTCCTATGGATATGAAGACTCCGTCCTGCTTGTTTCAACGGTGACGCTCCCCGAATCTTTAAATAGCGACACGTTGTTTATCAAAGCCGATGTTGAATGGTTGGTCTGTAAAGAAAGTTGTATTCCCGGAAGCACATCCGTTCGTTTACCCATCGCGATTGGAGAGGCAACGCCTTCCGTTCACGCTCCTTTGTTCAACAAGGTCAAAGAACAGCATCCATCTCATCCGATCGATGTTAAAGAATTCGCGATTGAGCGCGTTTCCTCCGTTGATGCAGTCGTCCCGGACAGTACGTTTACTCATGCCATTAAACTCACCCCGACATCGGATAGTCCTTTGGTGTTTGATACAACAAAAGACTGGCCTTTATTCACTCCGATCGCTGGTGACTGGTGGTGGATCAACGAACAGCGACTCATCAAAACGGATGATGGTGGACTGCTCATCCAGCTGGACTGTGAATCGTTTGAAGCCGAAGAATTACCAAACACAGATCGTATCGGCGGACTGATTCAGCTTCAAGTCGGTGAGAAGTGGATTCAAGTCGAAACTGTCTCCACACTGCAAATGGTTGCCAAAGATACAGCCGTTGGCAAGATTGAATCTCCTCTTTTTAGTGCCAGTGGAACCGCTCCGGAAACCAACACTGATTCAGCACAAAACACGGACGAAGAAACAAAGACTGCTGCCCCGCCTGAAAAGTCGATGCTTGAGGCTTTACTGCTTGCATTCTTTGGTGGGATGCTACTCAATATTATGCCTTGTGTGCTTCCTGTCCTCAGTCTCAAACTATTTAGCCTTGTAGAGCAAAGCGACATTACCTCTCGTCAGCAAAAGATGGCGGGACTGGCTTATTCCGGTGGAATTATCGCTTCGTTTCTGGTCTTGGCAATCGGCGTCATCATCTTGCAAAGTTCTTTCGGACTCAATGTGGGTTGGGGCTTTCAGTTTCAGTATCCTGGGTACGTGATTGGTCTGGCAACCATCGTGTTTGTCTTTGGACTTTCTCTGTTGGGCGTCTTTGAGGTTCCTGCTATCGGAGCCAATAAAGCCAGTGAGATGTCGCAAAAGGATGGATGGCTGGAATATTTCATGATTGGTGTCTTTGCAACCCTGCTCGCCACACCTTGTTCAGCGCCATTTTTGGGAACTGGGATTGGATTTGCCTTTACACTACCACCAGCGGGAATTGTACTTTTCTTCTCTGTGGCTGGCCTGGGTCTTGCGTTCCCCTTCCTGCTCGTCGCCTTCGTTCCCGCTTTCTTCAAGTTTCTGCCAGAACCAGGAGCTTGGATGGATACCTTCAAACAGATTATGGGCTTCACACTGATGGCGACTACCGTTTGGCTCGTGGACGTGTTGGGGGCCCAAACGGGTATGGTTGGCGTCACTGGATTTTTAAGTTTTCTCACCGTCGTGGGCATCAGCTGCTGGATTTTC
The DNA here is from genome assembly GCA_913040875.1 of uncultured Pseudomonadota bacterium. The sequence continues at coordinate 9,241 of CAJWHX010000108.1, forward strand.
GGGACTTGGGGATCGATCATTGCATC
>CAJWHX010000109.1 GCA_913040875.1 uncultured Pseudomonadota bacterium
GTGCAATAGGGTCTAGGCCAGTTAATTTTCATTTAGAGGCTTTAAAGAAGCTTGGCGCAAGCATAGAGCTGAAAAATGGTTATATTGAAGCAAGCGCAAAAAGATTAAAGGGCGCAAGTATTAATTTTGAGGGTATAACGGTAACCGGTACTGAAAACATCATGATGGCCGCGGTCCTCGCTGATGGAATCACGACCATTCACAATGCTGCACGAGAGCCTGAGATCGTTGACCTGGCAAATTTTCTACGTAGTATGGGAGCCCGTATCCAAGGAGATGGGACGTCTACGTTGATTATTGATGGTGTCCCTGCACTTCGACCCTCTCGTCAACCATATTCGGTAATGGGTGATCGAATTGAGGCTGCGACATACATTGTGGGTGCTGTAATGACCCGCGGGAATGTCACTCTAACAGGTGTTCCTGTTGCAGATCTGGCTTTTCTGTGCAACATTGTAAAAGAAGCAGGTGGAACCATTGATATTCACAATGCAAGTTCCTTAACTGTTTCTCACTCGGGTCCAATACGACCAGTTTCTGTTGTTACGGCACCACACCCGGGATTTGCTACAGATATGCAAGCACAATGGATGACTTTAATGAGTATTGCAGAAGGAAGCTGTACAGTAACCGAAAAGATTTTTGAAAATCGTTTTATGCATGTACCCGAATTGACTCGATTGGGAGCCAATGTGCAGACAGATGGTCGTATAGCTCACGTTCAAGGTGTAGAGACCTTTTACGGTGCAACTGTTATGGCTACAGATCTCCGGGCTTCTGCAAGTTTGGTGTTGGCTGGTTTGATAGCAGAAGGTCAGACGGAGGTCCTAAGGGTGTATCACTTGGATCGTGGTTATGCGAAGTTGGTTGAGAAAATGCAATCGTTGGGTGCAACCATCGGTCGATTTGCCTCCTCAGAGACTGTAGAATTGTGAGCCGTCCATTTTAGGACCAATCGAAAGAGTGTGAGAGTAGATGGGAATTTCAGAAAGTGTCATAGAACAAGTTCGCGACCAAGTTCGAATTGAGGACGTGGTTGGTCGAGTTGTCTCTTTGCAACCAGGTGGTCGTGCGGGTGACTTGAAAGGACTTTGTCCATTTCACAATGAAGATACACCAAGCTTTCATGTAGATATGACACGCAATGTCTTTTATTGCTTTGGTTGTCAAGAAGGTGGGGATGTATTCAACTTCGTTCAGAAAACTCGCGGGATTGGATTTATTCAAGCCGTTAGAGAGTTGGCAGATGAACTTGGTGTTGTCGTTACTCAAAGTTCTGAGAGATCCAAAAGGCAGTATCAGAAAAAACAATCTTTGTACGATGTGTGCCAGCTGGCTTGTGACTTCTTCCATAAGCAGCTTATGGTGGCCCCTCAGGGTCAAGAAGCTCGAGATTATTTGACCTCTCGTGGACTTGATTCCGAGGCTAGGATTGATTTCTCATTGGGGTACGCTCCTGCTTCTTCAGAGATATTTTTAACCGCTATGCATGCTTCCAACGTAAAACTGGAAGCCTTGGTTGAGGCTGGTCTGGCTCGTTATCGCAATTCGGATCGACCTAGCGAAGGCGTGTATGCAATGTTTCGAAATCGTCTGATTATCCCCATTCGAAACGCTCAAGGCCGAGTGGTGGCCTTTGGTGGTCGACGTATGCCTTCGGACAATAGTTCCCCCGCAAAATATGTTAACTCTCCCGAAACGCCAATCTATAAAAAGTCTCAAACGTTGTTTGGATTGTCTTTTGCGAGAGGGTCCATTCAGCGAAAAGGGCGCATGATCATCGTTGAGGGCTATTTTGATGTGATAGCTTTACACAGGCAGGGATTTAAAGAAACCATTGCCACGTGCGGAACAGCGCTCACTACAGAGCATGTACAAGTGTTGCGTCCGTTGGCACGTCGAGCCATCGCTTTGTTTGATACTGATGAAGCAGGTGTGCGGGCTGCGGAGAAATCGTTGCCGCTCTTTTGGGAAGGACAAATTGAGCCGCTTCGACTCGCGTTGGGTGAAGCGAAAGATCCAGATGAGTTCTTCATGGAAGAGCAGAATACTGCTGAAACATTTGAACGTCTAGTTTCCAAGGCAGAGCCGCTCTTTGACACCAAGGTGCACACCTTAATTGATAAATTGGGTATGACACCCGGCGCTGTAGAGCAAATAATTGACCAGGTGATTCCGATTGTACAAAAGATGCCAACGTTAGCGCGTCAGGCAAGCATCCAATCTTTGGCTCGAAAGTTGGGTGTCTCGGCAATGTCTATACAGGCCCGAATGCAGAGGGTGAAAGGAGAAGATGTGCAGGTGGGAGAGGGGTATGTGTCTCCCTATCCTAGAACATTTACAGATCTGTTTTGGTTGACCATTCATTTTCCCGAGGAGACCTTGTCCGCATTTGAGGATATTGAAGATCCGAATGCTTTGCACGTGATTCATTTTGGTGTTCCTGTAGCCGTATTGTCCACTAATTTTGAAGAGATTAGTACGTTTGGTCGTCTACTGCAGGGCGAATCCTTGCAAGAAGTCTTACAGGATATCGCTCAAGAATCCTTTCGGAAAATGTTGCTTAAGCAGTCTCTCACAAGTGAATTGTTTGCCGAAGAAAATGCAGCAGCAGCGGCTAAGAACTTGCGAGATAGACTAGAAATGTCAGCCTGTTGGGCGAAAATTAAGATTGTAACCGCAGATTTGAAAAAAATATCTCCCTCTGATCAAACAAAATGGTTAGAACAGTTAACGTTACTGCAAGATCTACGGTCAACCTACGAAGATTTAAGTCGGAAAGCCAACACACCAAATCGGAGTGCATCATGATACTGGCGATTCTACAATGCTTCAATAAAGCTGATACAGCTGTTGATTTTGCAAGGCAATCCCATTTGCAATCTCTCCCTCAATCAAACCCCTCAAGCAGGAGTACTGTGTGATGAAATTTTCAACCCTTGATGGCATCCGTCAAAATTTGGATGACTGGAAAAAGGTCGGTAAAGTAGACAGTGAAGTGTTGTTTGATCAACTGCCCATGGAAGACCTTGGTGCTGATGGCATGGATGATTTGTTGCAGTTTTTACATAAAGAAGGCATCGAATTTGTTGAAACCGATATGGACGTGCAGTGTACGATGGAATCAGAATCATCGACTCAAGAAGATAAGGAAACTGTAGAACAAGATCCGGAAGAGGATGTTCGTCTAGACAGTCCTCTGCCTCGTCATACTTCCAGACGAAGTACAAAACCGACCCGCGTTCAAGTGGACACAGATGATGATTCTGTTCGTGCTTACTTACGCCGGATGGGTAATTTTGACTTGCTGTCTAAGAATGATGAACAGATCATAGCCAAACGGATTCAACGCGGAGAAGAGTTGCTCCTTGGCTCTATTTTTATCACTCCGTGTGCAATCCGCATTCTGAATGTGTTAATCGAGGAAGATGAAGAACGTAAGGTCCGATACAAACGTTCTGGTAAAGAACCCCCTCCGAAATTGAGTGAAGATGGTCGCACATTGAATGATATTCAGGCGGAGATGACACTAACGATAGACAAACTGCAAGATATCCGTGCAGAACTCAAACGTGTCAAAACCAAAAAAGGTACAAAGGAGTTTACAGAGGCATTGGATCTCCTTAGTCAAAAGGCAGTATCGACTATGAAAACCGTCGAAATCCCACGTTCTTTGATACAAGATGCCTGTAAACTGATGACTTCACGAGCCCAAGAGGTTCGAGATTATCAAAAGTCTCTCAAATCCATCGCCAATGAAGTGGGTGTCCCACTGGAAGATTTGCGTAAAGTTATTCGGAAAGTTCGACGAACTCCTGAAAATGGTGGCTATGAGATCATGGAGCAAACGGGCATCGATGAAGCTGGGTGGACAGACATTGACAGTCGTGTTCGCAAAGAAATCCGTCGGATTGATAAAGTTGAAAAGCAAATGGGTCTGCAAAAGCATGATCTGATCGCACTGGCCAAAAATATTCGGAGGGGGATGGCTCTTTCGGAGCGCGGGAAGAAGGAGATGGTTGAATGCAATCTACGTCTTGTAGTGTCGATTGCCAAGAAATCTCAAGGTCGTGGAATGGACTTTTTGGATTTAATTCAAGAGGGGAATATTGGTTTGATAAAGGCGGTGGAAAAGTTTGAGCATGAACGAAACTTAAAGTTCAGTACCTATGCGTCCTGGTGGATTCGTCAATCCATCTCTCGTGCCATTGCGGACCAAGCTAGAACCATTCGTGTACCTGTGCACATGATCGAAACCATCAATAAGATGGTTCGTTTACAGCGCTATTTAATGCAAGAATTTGGTCGTATGCCTTCTCAAGAAGAACTGGCTGATCAAATGGATATGAGCGTAGAGCGATTGGCTCAGATTCAGAAAATCGCAAAGGAGCCCATCTCTCTAGAGATCACAGTTGGTGAGGATGATGATAGTCAGCTGGTAGACTTTATTGAAGATACAGATATTGCGCAACCAGAAGAGATCATTGAGATGCAAGGTTTGCGTGCAGAGGTAGACCGACTTCTGGCTCGTTTAAAGCCTCGTGAGGAACGCGTTTTGCGACGACGATACGGCATTGGTGAAGATTCAAACCAGACGCTGGAAGAAGTGGGATCAGAGTTTGATGTGACACGTGAACGCATTCGTCAGATTCAGTCTCGAGCCATCTTTAAGCTGCGCAAATCTGCTCATAAGTCGAGATTAAAGCCGTATCTAGACAACTAGACAACTAGACAACTAGACAAGGTTGATTGGCCTAGTGTCTCGTACGAGAATACAAAAAGGGAGAGCAATTGCTCTCCCTTTTATTGTTTAGAGTCTGTAGGCTGGGCTTCCAGTTATGGTGCTCCCTTGTCTCCTGGAGGCTTTGCTCCACCGAGAGGTGCTTTTAAGTTTGCCGGTGAGAACTGAAAGTTAATGTCTTTGCGATCTTCATCGATGGGAATACCACCGCCACCTTCGTAGATGACAAACTTTTCGCCCATAGAGGCTTTACCATCATCATCGGCATCAAGTAACAGCTCCAATACAACACGACCGTTGGATTTTGGAACGTTGATACTGTAGGCTCCACCGCCACGTGAGATACTGGCGCTTGTTATGGTACCACCTTCTTCTATTTTGAGGTTTTCCGAGAGCGGGCCATCTTCTTCTGTCGGTTGGAATGAAGGGGTGATTCTCAACACAAATGGGACGTCACATTCATCGCCTTTACAGGTGATGTTACCGGAAATGGTTACATGGTCCATTCCTTCGACACTTTTTTGTGTGTATTGTGGTGGTAGATCTTGACCTCCGAGATCATTGAAGACACCCATGATGGATCCATCCTTTTCAATGTCCTCATCTGATGGGATTGTGAGTTCTTGATTCTCTACCGGTTGTATTTGTCCATCTCCTTCACCTGGACCTGAGCCTTCTGTTCCCGGTGGTGGACCGTCAGGATTACCTCCTTGATTGTTGGCCTCACCTCCATTGTTTTGTCCAGGGGTACCGCCGCCATTGTTACCGGGAGGATTGCCTTGTTCACCACCACCTTGGTTGTTTCCAGATCCATTACTGGGTCCATTGTTTGGTGCCTGAGCTTGATTGTTGCCACCTGGTGTGGGTGCAACATTGCTTCCAGGAGTACTGTTGGGCGAGTTGTTTGGTGTGGGAGGAGTTGGACATGCCATAAGCATCAATAATCCAGTAAAGAGTAGGGGTTTGGTCATATTGACCTCCTGTATAAAATACAATGATGAGTTTAATTTCTAGTCATTCTCTGGCGAGTACGCAATCCCAAAATTGTCAATATGAACCAACTGATCTGATATTTGGGTTCAATAATTTGGCAACGGGCACCGGCCCCTCGAAGTGAAGCGGTTTGATCACAGAGGTCCCCGATTCCATCTCCGTCTTCGTCCTCTTGCAACGGATTGAAATCTTGTGGACAGTTGTCACACACATCTCCCAAACCATCAGAATCCGAATCAAACTCGTCAAAGAATGAGATGTTGGGACAAATATCACACACGTCTCCAATGTCGTCTTCATCCTCATCCTCTTGGTCGGGATTGATGGTTACAATACAATTGTCACACAGATCTCCAACACCATCTGCATCTTGATCGCTTTGTGCTGGATCGGAAATCTCTGGACACACATCACACCCATCACCAAATCCGTCAAGGTCGAAGTCCAATTGATCTTGATTGAATGCTGTAGGGCAATTGTCGCACTCACTACCAATGCCATCCCCATCGTTGTCTATTTGACCAGGGTTTGGATTGCGGGGACAGTTGTCACAGGAGTCACCAATCCCATCCGAATCTGAGTCATTTTGATTGGTATTTGCAGAGAGAGGGCAATTGTCACACTCGTTTCCTACGCCATCTTCGTCGAGGTCTTCTTGACTGGGATTGATGGTTTCAGCACAGTTGTCGCAAGCGTCACCCAGTCCATCTTCATCGATATCGGACTGGTGGAGATTGCTCACCTCAAAACAATTGTCACAGACATCTCCAAGAGTGTCAGAGTCTCGGTCTTGCTGGTCTGCATTTGGGATCTCGATGCAATTGTCGCAGACATCTCCAACCCCATCACAGTCGGTATCTTGTTGATTTGGGTTGTAGACCTCTCCGCAGTTGTCACAGCTGAGCGTGATGGTCAAAATCGTTATGCCTTGAGCATTTTCAAAGGTCACGTTTCCGGCAGATAAACCATCTTGGTCGGTATCATTGTTTGTAACGGGGTAGGCGCATCCATAGGAGAAGTAATCGAAATAGTAATCCGCATTTGGATATGGTATTCCAAAAGGATCCACATTGGCTGCGCAGAGTGGATCACTCAAATCTACAGGGTTCTCATCGGCGACATCAATACCGTTGCAGTTCAGATCTTGATTGATGTCTGAATAGCATACTTCTTGAGCTTCGGATGTTCCGATCCATAAGAAGAATAGAAGGTTCATGGTTGCTCTCCTTCCGTTGATTCTGGTGAAGTGGTGTTCACGTCTGCTTCTTCGGAAGCTTCGGTAGGTACATCAGTTTCAGACGTCTCATTGTCCGATTCTTCATTGTCCGATTTTTCATTGTCTGATTCGTCAAACACGTTCTCTTCATAAATTTCACTGTCTGATTTTGGTTCCACAGGTTCTGGAGTGATAAACTGAATGATCTTATCTGCCCACGGTGCTGATTGGAGGGTTCTGAGTTCTAGTTTGGTCTCTGGCGGGTCTTGACGAATGATGTGAAACTCAACGCGTCTGTTCTCTGCAAGTGCCGCTTCATCTTCCCCGAGATTCTTGGGGAGGGCCTCCCCGTATCCTCTGTGGCTCATTCGATCTGGATGTACACCAACCTCTGCCAAAGCTTTGAAAATGGCTCGAGCGCGTAGGTTGGACAAGTCGTAGTTGTATTGATGTGTACCTTCTTCAGAAGCATGGCCCTCAATAACAACGTGACCGATTTGAACATCATCGTTGATCAACTTTGCTACAAAGGCCAATGTTGGTAGAGAAGATTCAATAATTTGATCGGTTCCAACCACAAACTGGATGTCTTCACGAATGATGATTTGGTCCGCTTCAACCTTGGCGAGTTCTTCGGGTTCCCACTCCTCTTCTTCGATGATGGGGTCTTCGATGACAACGGGCTCTTCAACGATCGGAGTAGGGATGACCTCTTCGATCGGAACCCTGGGCAAACGGTGAACGGTATATCCGAGAAACGCTTGAAACTCAGAGGCGCCATAGCCATCATTCACCCCTTTCGCCAATCCAAACTGCCATACACCGTCTCCTTCTGTCCATTGAATGCCAGAGGTGATTTCTTGGCTGTTCTCAGCACCGCCTTTAAATAGGTTGTTTAAGCCATGCCTTGCGTGATAACTCGTCGTGAGGGCAACCTTCTCAGGCCAGATATTCCACTTTACACCGGCATCCATCACCCATTCATTTCCGAGCACAAAATCCAAGTCGGTGTTGATTGCCGAGCGAAAATGTGGGCCCATTTGCAGAGCAAAGTCGATGTCTTGCCAAGTTGAACTCAGATTGGCCAATGCGCTCAATCTGGGTCCCGTTTCTCCAAGCCAAGCATCGTTTGTACTGGTGGGTATATAGAGATTGCCTTTTGCTCCAATTCGAAGGGAGTCATTTTCATATACGACGCCATACACACCGCCTTGTAGATCTCCGACCCCAACACCATTTCTGGACAGACTGGGTACTTCACTAGACCACTGTAAGGCTAGCGGTAAGGCTGCATGCACTCCAATCTTACTCGAGAAGTCGTACTCCATGCCCACGTGGTTGAGCAATCTTCGTGCGACTACAGCACCTTGATCGATGTTGTTTTCAAGGTAAATGAGCGGGTCACGAACCCAATAGGACTGAATGCCATATCGCAAATAACCGAAGTCATTACCGACAGGCGTACTGATACCGGGGATGCCTTGGGTGGAAAAGGTTGGTTGAATCAAAGAGATATCCGCATTTTGACCATCTGCATGTACATCAGCGATGTATATTGTGCTAGCGAGGCCAACCATGAGAAACTTGCCGAGTTGGTTCATGGTGCCTCCTCATTGGATGGTCTAGATGGTGGCGGGTTGGGCTTTGTGTCCGAGTCTTCCTGAGTGGATTCAATGGAGTCATTTGGTTCTATATCTGTTTCTGAAGCTGGAACTTCTAGAACAAGAGTATCACCCGATTTATCGGTTGAGGTGTCTGTCGCTTCTGATGTCAGCTCCTCAGGAGCCCCTTCAGGATTGGATGAGGCGTTCTCAGTAGAAACCTCTTCCACATCTGTATTGTCGATATCATCAAGAGCATCTTCTGGCGGAAGACCAAACGTCTTCAGTAGTATCCGTTCGGCAGAGTCACGCGAGTGATAATTGGATAGACTGTTTTGACTGTCTGTCATGTAGACAAAAGGGGTGTCGCGTTGGGTATATAAAATGGCTGAAGTACCAAAGAGAAACACACTGGTCCAAAATCGATTTTGTTCACGCGCGGAAAAACCTGGGTCAGGATTGCCCATTGTAAACAATCCAGTAATGGCTAGACCTGTGGCTCCCCATTCTAGAATCTTGCCATTTCGTCTAGAGATGTTTTGTTCATGTTCCAAACGCAATAGCAGAGGCACGTCTTCGCAGACGTTGGCGAAGGTGTGAACGCTGACGTCATCGCCTTCATTGTCGACAACAGTCCACTGTGCACCATTGTCTTTGATGCTGTATCGGATGTTGTCATCCATC